>CBCTHD010000217.1:0-4806 GCA_965146615.1 uncultured Clostridia bacterium | reverse complement strand
CCGTAAGGGCCTCTTGCCGGATGGTCGAGAGGCAACCGCTGGAACTTTGCGTCAAGACTTTTGGCGCTTTCATTTGAGAGTATTTTATATATCGTGCCGAGCGACCGTTCGTGCAGCGGCAGAAGTTCATTGGTGATTGGATCCCTCATGCTCTGAACATACAGAATTAACGCAATCAGGAGGTTCTGCTCCGCCTTATCCCAAAAGTCCGGTTTCTGTCCTTCTTCCGAGGTGTTACGGATGATGATTTCAGCGACCGATTGCACCATATCCACATCGTCTTCCGTCTCGCCAATACAATTCCACCCGTCGGAATTTTCCATATCCAGAAGATTCAAGGCTTTCACTACATACCCGTTTTGTCTTAAATGTTCTGAATACTGTTCAAACAGTTCGGCCTTCGGATCTACGAGAATCAGGCTTTGTTTGTTACCGGACGATAAAAGTTGTACCATTTTCAAAATAAATGGTTTTACGAATCCCCTGGATTTTCCTGACCCTGTTGCGCCGTAAATAATTTGGTGCTTATTTAATCCGCAGTCATCTCTAAGCCCCACATACTCAGCATATTTATCATCGTCATACACATTGTTCTTCACCTTGCAAAGAATAGGGCAAGGGAGATTATCCGCAGTACCGGATACAAGAATTTTATCCCGTTCTTTTTTATTCATCCAGCCGGATGTGCCGTGTGTACCTTCATTGATAATATTAAAATTTCTTTCGTCTTTTGTAATCTTAACGCCGGTTATGAGATAAATCCATTTGCCCGCCACTAAGAGGTACATGATAGCGAGAAAAAAAGCAACACCGAGTCCCTGGGGAGAGAATACTGCCCCAAAACATTTGATAGGATTCAATGAAAATGTTTTATTCATTGTGCCTTGCGTAAAGTTTTGCATAGCGCTGATAAAGGAATTTATTACGATTCCATAAAGGTATATCCCTAAAAGCGTACAAATAAAGTAATACCAAAAGTGCTCTTTGATTTTACATACAATATTATTTATTTTAGAGTTCTTTGTTATTAGCTTTTGTAATTTTTCTTTGATTCGCACTGATATATGTACCTCCTTCCTTTTCATATGGCTTTTGTTCGATCGGAGTTATCATGTATTCTTTTAAAACATTGCGATATAGGTTATGTATGTCAAGCGCTAACACCATTGAATTTTGAATTTTATGTTCTCTTAATAATTTTATTAGCGTCCTTTTTTGAAAAGGTAAGCAGCATAATTTAGGAACAATGTTTTTATCATATCGCTCAACCTGTTTTAATGCCCGCAGTATCCGTTTCACATTAAAATCAATCGCTATAATGTACGGCGTATTCTCTTGAAACCCATCACATTCTGATAGGTTATACACCTTATCAATGTTACAGCCGATAGCCTTTGCAATCTTTTCTCTATACCTCCAAATTCTCATAACACTAAGCTGTTCCACTCCGTCGCGGCTAACCGGAACAAGCGAGTAATCACAGCCAAGTTCCTCCAAGGCTTCGTCAAACCGCCGCATCCCTTTTTCAATGATTTGGCTTTCGTTCATCGGATGAATGTTTTTCCATATTTCCTCCAAGGTATCTCCTGTCAGTATCAGTTTTATATCCTTGACGCCTTTTATTGCATTTACCTGTGCTTTATAAATCTCGGATTCATGCTTTGGTATAATCCAATCCTGCTGACTTTCAAGATAGTACGGGATATATACAGTCTCAAATAGTTTAAGCAGTCCTAAAAACCTTGTACCTGCAAGTACGCGGATGTTTGTATCAGACCTCAAAATAAGAGAACTGACATATCCCGTTTCCTTTTCTGAGAGCTGCGCTGTTTTATCTGCAAAAATATCTATCTCTGCAAGGTGAAGCGTGATATTAAATAATGCACTCTTCATCTTTCGCTGATACGATCTTTTCTTAATATCCGTTTTCGCATCTTCTGGGAATGTATAACCCATTTCTGCAAGGGCTTCTTTTCCTGCAAAGGTAAGCTTATAGCTTGTCTTGTCTGACTGCATTTTCACATATCCGTTACTCCTTAAAGTATAAATAACGGGCGGTGAAAAGTATGGAGAATCAAACTTCCTGCGAAGCCCTGTCGGGACATATCTGCAAAGACCGCAATGTCTTAAAAACTCAAAGTCATATTCGTCAAAAACCATTGTTTTCTCCTCCCTATACAGTAGTGTACTTATCTTGCGTTTTCTGCAATTTTTGAGGCGGCGCAAACCCATTGATTTACAAGGGATTTTGCGTGTTTTAGGCTGGAGAAAACTTCGTTTTTTGCCGTTTTAAAAACAGGCTGTCATTTTAAGATTTCCCCAGCCTTAAAGCATATCATTTGTAAGCAAATCCATAAAAATACTGCCTTCCTCCGGCGGCATAATATACACCTCGCACTTCAAATCGTCAGACTCTTTTGTGAACAATCCTATGCTTAAAATAAATTGATTATCGTCTTCAATGACGCTGCCCTTTAATGCGTTCGGTATCATTTTCCACCCCTTGTTATCGTTATCCAGGGCAATGTGGTTTTTGTTGTTACAGTATTCCACAATTGCCATAAATGCAGTTTCAAAGTACGGAAGTTCGCCCGTGAAATTTTCTGTCAGCCTGCTTATGGTATCCCCGATATATTTACTGATCCGCTGCCGGCAATTCGGAAGAAGGGTATTGAGCGTAATCTTCACCCAGCCGTCGCGCGTTATATCAATATCACCGGCAATATCGAGTGGTACATTTACTGTTCCAAGGCTGCTGCCGATTGGCTGCTTGTATTCGTATGGGCTTAGAAGATTCCTTGATTTCACGCACAAATTTTCTATCTCACACATAAATTCCTCAACGCCTTTGCTGATTTCTTTTTCTGAATTTGTTGTATTCATAGACAGTTTTGAAAGACGCTGAATGACCTTAATTGTGTCTGCTTGTAAGCCGGAGATAATATTTTTAAACTGCTGCATTAAATTTTTCGCCTCTTTTCTAAGTCGCTTCTCTTAGTCGTCAACAGATGATACATAAGCGGCGACGCCTTGATATCAATACACACCTTATTCCTGTTTGCACAGAGCAAAGCCTCGCCCCGCTGGTTTCTGATGATTTGCATAGTTTCTTCATCAGAAAGCGCCATATATTTTTGTACTGCAAAGGCTTCATCTTCTTCAAGCTGCAAGATAAACTTAATACGGGAATTGTTGATAACGCCCTTACCGTACTTGCCGTCATCGAGCGAGAAGAAATCCCCGATATCCTGCGTTGCCGCAAACGCCGCACCGCCGTAGCCGCGGATGACCTTGAATATTTCAAGAACATAATCCGCCGCAAGCCTGTTAGAACTTGCGCCGATCAGCGTCCACAACTCATCAAGAAATATGACCTTTTTCTGTATCCGGCTTTCCTTTGCCTTATCCCATACATAATCCAGCGCCATAAACATTCCCAGAGGTTTTAGGTGGTCTGTCATTTCCGAAATATCGAGTACAATATATTTATTATTCAAATCCACATTTGTTTTCCCTCCGAAACCGGACAGCGAGCCTACCGCAAACTTTTCTATCATAAGCGCCAGCGGCTTTGTTTCGTCCTTTGATAAAAGTTCCTCATACAAATCCTTTAAGGTAGGCATATCCTTAAAGCTGCCGTTTTCCCTAAACAGTGATTTATTTTCAAAGTTTATACCGAATTTGTTATACGTTCGTATTACTGCGCCGTCCAAAAGGTTCAGTTCATTCTGGGTAATATCGTTTTTTACCAGTGAGAAGAAAATCATTAGTTTCTGGAGTTTTTCCGCCAAGATGGAATCATCCCTTGCGTCACCCTTAATTTCATAGTCTGTAGAAAGGCTTGTCTTCCGTATTTCCATGATGTTAATACAGTCCTTTGATGACGGCGCTATGCGGATATATTTCCCTCCAACTGCGTAACAGGAATCCGCAAATTCGTGTCCCTTAATGGGGGCGAGAATAAACACCTGCGTACCCTGCATTCTCATTCTGATAGCCAAACACTGCATCAAAAAGGTTTTGCCTGCACCCGACATACCAAGAATACAGCCGTTTGCATTGGAATATTTATCGCTGTCGAATATATCAAGAATAGCAATGGAACTGTTGTATTTATTCAAGCCGAGGAATATCCCGTCCGGGTCGTATATCTCAAAGGATGAAAAGGGGAAGGAGGCTGCAAGAGAATCAGTCAGCACATTTCTCCGTGCTTTTCGCTCAATATCGGGATCCACAGAAAGCGTCGGCAGCGTGGATAAAAAGCATTGCTCGTGCTTATAATCCGCGCGCTTTACCACCATACTCATAGAAGCGCACAGCGTTATGACGTCGTTTACGCGCAGTTCCAAATCCTCTTCATTTTCCGCCGTTACCTCAATAACGGTTGTCATATAGTAAAAATCCTGATTGGCGCGGTTCATACCTTCTTTGAGATAAAAACCACTGGCTATGGCGCTGTCCAGTTCTTCAAAATCTTGCCGGGTATCTCCAACCTCGCGCATACGGCTGCGGTTCAGCATAGTCTTTTGGGATATTCTTGATAAAATCTTATCCCGCGGCATTTTGCGAAAGGTAAAACTGACGCCAATATTGTCACCCGCTTCCACCAAGGGAGAAAGCCACGCCGCATCGTTTTTAGTGCGATATCCATAGCCTGCGACATACAAGTAGGTATGGTAAACGCCGTCCACCACGATATAGTCCCTGCTGCCGTTATCAACAGAGGAGGGGGCAAGGATATCCAAAACCGTGGTCTGTCCCGTCCACAACTCCGGTATCTGCTCTGTCTGCTCCTTGATAAGCCTC
>CBCTHD010000216.1:0-4841 GCA_965146615.1 uncultured Clostridia bacterium | reverse complement strand
ATATGGCGCATAACGCCCAAAAACGTATTTCAGATGAGGAATTTTTTGGATTATGGAATGAGAAGACGGGTGATTGGGCTTTAAAACCGTATTGGAACTACGAAGATTTTCCGGGACTTGCTGCGGTGGAAGCAGCGGCAAAGCGCGGTGATTATTATGCCGCAAAAACAGAGCTTCTCGAATACTATCGGACTATACAGTATCAGCGCGTAACGCCGGTAAGCAGCATTACCGCTTCTAATATTTTACGTTCACAGCTTCTTGAGAAGAATTTTTATGCAGTCGGAACGATGAACGGTATTCCCGTTGATATATTTACTGTTACCGACCAATGGAAAGACATTAGTATTGATGTAACAAGTACAATAAAATCAAATATAGGTATGAGTTCAATTTGCTTTGAACTGAACACAATAGATAAAGAGGAGTCATATGCGGAATTTATGAGCCGCGAAAGTTCAAATGCTCCGGTGCTGACAATAACGGTAAACGGAACAAGACGAATAATCACCGCTCAAAAGGATGGCTATATCGTCGGAGGAAACGGAGCAAACGAAAAACACGGCAGCGATACGATGCTTGTCGCACATGAGAGTGGTTATTATATGCATCATGATGAAAACACAAAAAGACCATATTTAGCTTTTGATTTATCATCTCTTTCAGCCTCGGACAATATTTCCTCTGCCTCGCTTATCCTTCGCGGACACAGTGTTAAAGCAGTTGATGAGCTTAATCCGACAGGAGAAAAGGAAATTTTATTGTACAACTGGAACGATACAGGCTGGGAAGAGGATGCTCTCTGTTGGAACAGTTTTTCAGAACAGCTTACGTTCTCTTGTAACGATATGGATTCGTGGGATTATTTGACTAGTAACAGTACAACAGTTAAGGGTAAAATCTGTTTTTTTCACAGAGGAAATGAGTTGTCAATTCCTGCGAGTGTATATAACTATACAAAGGACGAACGATATGCGTACACATTTCTGCGTCAGCAAATGGCAATCGTAAATTATGTAGGCTGCGATCCTGCGATTATGAATTCGCTTGATATGTCGGGTCAGATTTCGCGAACTATAAGACCTGTTTTCCTTGTCCTGCAAAGTCAGTATATGACGCCCGAGATATTTACGGCGCTTGCAAAGCATTTTTGGCAGCTTTCCGAGTATCAGGCATATTCATTTTTTGGAACTATGACAAACAACTGGGCATCATACGCTACGCAGGCTGTTTATGACACGATAACGTTATTTCAGGAGTTTGCGTGTGCAGATGAATGGCTGGAACTTGTCAGAGAGGAAAACACAAGAATTATAGGAAACGAGTTTGTTCTTCCCGATGGTTCGTGTGTGGAATTAGCTCAAGGATATACAAAAACCCTGCTCGCAACTATACGCGGACCGTTTCAGACGGCTCGTAAAAATCAGGCGGAAGCGCCGTACAGCGATGAAATAGTTGAAAAGATACAACAGTGTCTGTACGGTTTTGTTTATGGAATGGCACCTGGATTCCACGGATTTCAGTGGGGTGATTCGCAAGACTATGATGCGGATAATATTGTCGATGAGATGAGTGGGTGGTGGCCCGTTGTGTTTCCTGAGGAAACAGAATTTGAGTTTTTTGCCAAGAGGGGGGCTTCCGGCTCGCCGCCTGATTTTACGTCAATATCGTTTCCTGACGGCTTGCGTACAATTATGAGAAACGGCTGGGATGAGCGGGCATTGGCTTTACAGATAACATCAAAGCAGGAGGGCAGCCATGCACATTATGACGCTAACTCCCTGTCAATGTGGGCTTATGGAAAATTTCTGATTACTGATCAGGGCTACGGCACAACGCTTACAGGCGATATGTTTAACTATATGCGCTCGCCTGCTCAGCATAATCTGGTGACAATGAATGAAAAAAATTCGGCTGTTTCCGTAGATGGAATTGAAAAAGCAAAAGAGCTTAATGATACAACCGATTATATTTCCTACAGCACCGCAGCTGTGCCTGATGCGAACGAATACAGACGTAGTGTTCTTTTCCCGAAAAGCTCGCAGTTTTGGATTGTATCGGATTATATTGTGCCAAAGGACACAGAAACAAACAATACATATCAGCAGTATTGGCACATGCTCCCTGAAGCAAATATTTCTATTGATGAAGAAACTAAAATATCAAGAAGTAATTTTAACGGAGCAAACGTTCTTGTTGTACCTATAGGTGCGGACGAAATAGACGCTCGACTTGAAGATTCTGTATTTTCACCGGGCGAGGGAGCGTTTGTGGATACAAAAAAAGCCGCATATCACAAATCCGGTGTAGGTAGTATGACATATGATACGCTTCTTATTCCGATGGATATGAATAAAGATATGAAGGTTATGTCTGAGGTGCTTGACACAGGCTTACCAAAGGCAGCATCAAGCGCTTTTGTGTTCAGACTTACCGAAACTGACACGGGGAATTATAATGACTATACATATTATCACCTTAATGATGCTTCTTTCCAAAAAGAAGTACAGGTTGGAAGATACTCCACAGACGGCACGGTTATGCTTATAAAAGAGGATAAAAACGGAAAGGTAAAGTCAATTTTTGTCAAGGACGCGTCCTATATAAAGGACAAAAATATCCCGATTGACGGAAATTATCTTGTTAAAACGAAAGACGGGAAAAAGGTTGATGCATTATCCGTAGACGCAAATGGACAGCTTCTGCAAATCAACTCATCAGAGCTTGGCAATGCTCAAATCGGAGATATAACAATATATGGATATGGCATATACAGCGGCGCTGTATATAACAGTGACAGGCTTAATACATCTCAAAAATCAAACTATCTTTATTTTGGTGATAAGCCTGTTATGGATATAGAACCTACGGCAACAGCGACACCCACAATCAGCGGCTCGGGCGGAAACTCGGGCGGCGGAGGAGTAGGCGGTGGTGGTTCGGGAGAACATGCTGCTGCTGGAAGGGTGCCTGAAGCGGTTTCAACTCCCATGCCATCTGAAACATCGCACCCAATTGAAACGAGGGAGCCTTCTTCGGACACTCTGACAGTTCCTGACAATATAGCTAAGGAGTTGCGGGGCTATTGGGGCGAAACGGAAATAGAACGTTTATATCTTGACGAAATTGTAAAGGGTGACAGCGGTGGACTAAGGTTGTATGACGGTATAACCCGTGCAGAATTTACGACTCTGTTGTGCCGCACGATAGGAATAGAAGAAAAGAAATATGTAAATGAGTTTTCAGATGTAGCGGTTGACGATTGGTTTGCAGGCTATATTCAGACAGGCGTGGAGCAGGGATGGATTGATGGCGATAACGGAAAATTCCGTCCGGACGACCATATCACAAGAGAGGAAATATGTAAGTTGTTGGTGGAAGCAATCGGAGGTGTGCCTGTAGATTTGTCGTATGACGCTTATTATGCAGATAGAAGTGAGATAAGCGATTGGGCATCGGATTATGTTTACACAGCAAAACAACTCGGGATTATGAATGGATATGAAGACGGCAGCTTCAAACCTAAATCAACTGCTACGCGAGGAGAAGCATTTGTAGCGGTCTATAGATTTAAGACGAATAAAGCACAGTAGTTTCGGAGGAATACGTATGATTGACATTAACACAATGACATTAGAGCAGAAAATTTTACAGACCAAAGTAGCGCTGATGGAAAAGGGCAAAAAACTCACAGATAAGCCCGGAGCAGTGTTTTTCTTCGGCCAGATAATAACTGAAGCTGATGATACGGGTCTTGACGAACTGAGAGGTTATGTCAATGAGATATATGAAGAGGCGGATGTTCCGCCTCTTATAACGTCGGATTTTGAAAACGGGTGTGGAAGTATGATAAAGGGAATGACTGAGCTTCCGTACTTGATGAGTTTAGGGGCAACGAATGACGAGACCTTAGCGTACGATTACGGTAGAGCAACGGCTTTGGAAGCACGGTCAATCGGCGCTAATTGGTCATTTTCACCTGTGTCTGACTTGAATTTAAACAAAAGAAATCCACTTGTGAATGTGCGCTCAATATCCGATGATGCTCATCTTGCGAAAAAAATGCTTAAACAGGTCGTAAAAGGTATGCAGGAGTATGGGCTTGCTGCGTGTGCAAAGCATTTCCCCGGTGACGGTGTGGATTATAGGGATCAGCATATTGTTACAACGTCAAATACATTGACCTTTGAGAAATGGGAAAGGAGCTCCGGACTTGTGTTCAAGGAGCTTATCGAAAGCGGTGTTGACACAATCATGGCGGGACATATTGCGCTTCCGTCATATCAGACTGAGTGCGATGAGTTTGGTATGTTGTATCCTGCGACTCTTTCACGTGAATTGATAGAGGGACTCTTAAAGGGAAAGCTAGGCTTTAAAGGCGTAGTTGTGACTGACGCGCTTAATATGGGTGGTGTATACGGTTGGTATGGTTCAAAAGAGTGGACAGAGATAGAAGCGTTCCGCGCAGGCTGCGACATGGTGTTATGGCCAACGGAGAACTATGTATCAAACATGAAAAAGGCGATTGAAAGCGGATATATCTCTATTGAAAGGCTTGACGACGCAGTCAGCAGAATTATAGCATTGAAAGAAAAATTGGGGCTTTTTGATAAAAACAGAGAAACATTCCGTAAATTAAACGATACGGAACGGCTGTTTATAAAGAATACACAGACCGCAGTTGCGGAGAATAGCGTTACTATTGTGAGAAATATGAAAGATCATATGCCGATAGATAAAAACAAGGTAAAGAAAATCCTTGTAGTTCCGGTTACAAATCACGAGCCTGCGTTTGAGCTTGCGAAGCATTTGTGTGAACAGCTTACAAATCGCGGTTTTGA
>CBCTHD010000215.1:0-4854 GCA_965146615.1 uncultured Clostridia bacterium | reverse complement strand
TATTATATCATAGGATAAACAAAAAATCAATCTATTTTTTATTTCGCTGCCGTGCGCGCTCATCGTTGTTTAATATGCTTTTCCGCAAGCGGATACTGGAGGGTGTAATTTCTACCAGTTCATCGTCTGCAATAAATTCCAAACAGTTTTCTAAACTCATGATAACATGTGGCGTCAGGCGCAGTGCTTCATCGCTGCCGGAAGCACGCATGTTGGAGACCTGCTTTTTCTTGCAAACATTGACAACCAAGTCATCTGATTTTGCATTTTCGCCAACAATCATGCCCTGATACACTTTTTCGCCGGGACCGATGAACAAACGGCCGCGGCCCTGGGCATTGTACAGTCCATAGGTAATAGATTCCCCGTCTTCAAACGCAATCAAAGAACCGTGGCTGCGCGTTTCGATTTCACCCTTATATGGCTCAAACCCATCCAAAATGGAGTTCATAATACCATTTCCTTTGGTGTCGGTTAGAACTTCGCTGCGATAGCCAATCAACCCCCGGGAAGGAATCCGAAATTCCATGCGCGTATAGCCGCCGACCGGCGCGTGCATATTCATCATTTCCGCTTTGCGCGTCCCTAATTTTTCCATGACAGGACCGACAAATTCCTCTGGTACGTCAATAATCAGCTGTTCCACCGGCTCCAATTTTTGTCCGTCAACTTCCTTAAAAATGACCTGCGGCTTGGACACCTGAAATTCATAGCCGCCGCGGCGCATGGTTTCAATCAGAATGGATAAATGTAGCTCACCGCGTCCGGAAACCTTGAAGCAGTCGGCGCTGTCCGTTTCCTCTACGCGTAGGCTGACGTTGGTTTCCAGTTCTTTCATCAGGCGGTCTCGCAGATGGCGGGACGTTACAAACTTACCTTCTTTCCCTGCAAAGGGACTGTTGTTTACCAAAAAGTTCATGGAAATGGTCGGCTCGTCTACTTCAATCACCGGCAGAGGATCAATCTCGTCCAGCGCGCAAACCGTTTCACCGATTTGAATATCGCCCAGACCGGAAATACAGACAATATCGCCGACGCTGGCGGTTTCCGTTTCAATCCGTTTCAAACCTTCATAGATATAAACCTTGTTCGATTTGACCGGAATATTGGTGCCGTCCTTTTTGCACAGGGACAGCGTTTCTCCCGCCGTAAGCGTTCCGCGCGCAATTCGGCCCAGTGCGATGCGTCCGACATAGTCATCATAATCAATGTTGGAAATCAGCATTTGAAGCGGCGCCTCTTTTTCGCCGTGCGGATAGGGGACCTTGTTGATAATCATTTCAAATAAGGGCTGCAGGTCATCACTTGGCTTATCCAGGCTTTCCATGGCGAAGCCTTCGCGAGAGGAGGCATAAACAACCGGGAAATCCAGCTGCTCTTCGTTTGCACCCAGATCAATGAATAAATCCAGTACTTCATCCAGCACTTCCGTGGGACGTCCGTCGCTACGGTCGATTTTGTTGACAACAACAATTGGTTTTAAATCCAGTTCCAACGCTTTTTTGAGCACAAAGCGCGTCTGCGGCATGGCGCCTTCAAAGCTGTCTACCAGCAGTAACACACCATCTACCATGCGCAGCACACGTTCCACCTCGCCGCCAAAGTCGGCATGACCCGGCGTGTCTACAATGTTGATGCGGTAACCGTCGTGCATGACGGCGGTCGTTTTAGATAAAATGGTAATACCGCGTTCTTTTTCCAAATCATTGGAATCCATAACACGCTCCGCTACTTGCTGGTTGGCGCGGAAAATGCCGCTCTGGCGGAGCATGGCGTCCACCAATGTGGTCTTTCCGTGGTCAACGTGGGCGATGATAGCAATGTTACGGATTTTTTCCTGAGTATAATTCATGAGTCGTTCCTCCTAATGGTTTTCCCGCTTTTGTATCACTTCTATATGAGGATACGGGAGCGAGATATGTTCTCGGTCAAAACGCTTTTTTAAGGAAAGACGCAGGTCGCACAGCATGGCAAACCCACTCTCCGGCGTTTTGGACCAGATATAAGCACGCAATTTAATAGCGGAATCAGCAAATTCCAGAACGCGGACAAGTACCGATGGACGCCCGGATTCTTTTTCTGCTGTGCCGCGTTTGTCGTAGAAATCAGGATGCGCCTCTGCTTCCTGTTGGATAATGGATATCATTTGATCCAAATCCGCATCGTAGCCGGCGGATATATCCAGATAATTGCAGGTAATGGTATCCTTGTAGTGAATGTTTTCCAAAACAGAATCATTAATTGTGCTGTTGGGTACAATAATGCGGCTGTTGGTAAAGGTACAGATAACCGTGTGGCGCAGCGAAATATCCTCTACAATACCGTCGATGGATTGTTCGCGAATCACAATGCGGTCGCCAATTGCAAACGGTTTGAACAGGGATATGAAAATACCGCTAACCAGGTTTGACATGGCTTGTTGGGCAGCAAATCCCAAAATAACAGCCAAAATTCCCGAGCTTGCCAAAACGGAAACAACAACGCTTTTCAGCGGGGTAATTTGCATCATGGCGAAACAGACTGCCAAAACGATAATAATGCCTTTGATAATACGACGCAGCAGCACAAAGTTTGTACTCACTTCTTTGTTGCCGGAACGGCGGATTGCCGATTTGAAAAGGCTCCCGACAATTTTTAGCAGCAGACTGATTACGACCACCAAGATCAAAACGGTTAGTACAAATGCCCAAAAGCCATGTACAAAAAAATGTTCAAATTGAGAAAATAACGTCACTGGTCCAATCACCCCTTCCTTTTCGCTGCGTCAAGCGGAGTAAACCGCTTATTTTCATATCAACCCGCTATAATAACCCAATTTATCATTTTACTATTTATTCATAAGGATGTCAAGCGATAAAAATACCAAAATATCGAATTTCTACTTGACCTTGAAGCATTATTGTATTAAAATGAAAGGTATACCACTGCTTCTTGGGCGTAGATGTTGGCAATGGTATACGAAAAACAGAATAGGGAGGGGATTCGATTGCGTTGTCCATATTGTGACTATCAGGAGAGCAAAGTTATCGATTCCAGACCGACAGAAGAAGGAAATGCAATTCGTCGCCGGCGGGAATGTACGAAATGTGAAAAACGCTTTACAACCTATGAAAAAATAGAAACCATTCCTGTGATGGTGGTCAAAAAAGACAGCAGCCGCGAGCCGTTTAGCCGGACAAAAGTTATGAACGGCATTTTACGCTCCTGTGAAAAACGTCCCGTGGCGATGGATGATATTGAGATGGTGGTCAACGACATTGAGAGTAAAATTTTAAATTCACTCGAACGGGAAGTGACGACGGAAACCATTGGTGAGATGGTGATGGAACGGTTAAAAGAGTTGGATGGGGTGGCATATGTGCGCTTTGCGTCGGTGTACCGTGAATTTAAAGACATCAACACCTTTATGGAGGAGCTCCATAAACTTTTAAAATAGATAGCGACAGGAAATAAGGGATACTATGAAAGAAAGCTATATTGACCTGCATATGCATTCTACCATGTCGGATGGGACGTTCGCGCCGCAGGAATTGGTACAGGAAGTGGTGCGAAAAGGGTTAAGCGCCATTGCGTTGACTGACCACGACAGCGTCCAAGGCGTTCGTGCTGCGCAGCAGGCGGCAGAGGGTACCGGATTGGAAGTGGTGTCGGGCGTGGAGCTCAGCGCGTATAATGGGCAGGAAATGCATATTTTAGGGTATTTTATTGAGCCGGAGCATCAGGCGCTAAAACAGTTTTTGGCGCGAATGCATGAAAGCCGGGTGGAACGCGTGCACGCAATGGTGCGAAAATTGTCCGGAAATGGATTTTCTATTTCCTGGGAGGAAGTGTGTCAGCAGGCACAACATATGGTTAGCCGTGTGCATATCGCGAAATGTTTGGTACAAAAGGGGTATGCCACGTCGATTGGAGAAGCATTTGACCGGTTTATCGGCGAGGGTAAACCGTACTTTGTACAGCGCAGGAAAACCAAACCGCAGGAAGCCATTCAGGCGATTCATGATGCAGGCGGGCTTGCGGTTTTGGCGCATCCCTATTTTCTCCACCGCGACGAGACGTTGGAGGAGTTACTGCAAGAGTTGCCGGAGCTGGATGGGCTGGAATGCCATTATCCACGTCACACACAGGAACAATTTGAAGCGTACCAGCGTTTGGCGCAGCAATTTGGGCTGTTGGTAACCGGAGGCAGCGATTTTCATGGGGCAAACAGACCGGATGCCGAGATAGGCAAAGGCTGCTGTGGCAGGGAGATTCCCTATGAATATCTGGAACACATGAAAAACAGGCAAAAAGATAATGGGACACAAAATCTATGCATACAATAAAAAAGTGAGACCTGCCATGCAGGAAAGCGATAAAGTCGATGAGATAAGATGATTTGGGGGGAAGCGTGCTATGAAGCATTTCAAACATTTCTACTGGATGGTGGTGCTTGTGCTGATGGTGTCAACGATATCAACACCGGCTGCTGCACCGCCGCAGGATGGGAATTTACCTATCATATTATATCACAATATTACATATAATTACACCAAGGAAAATCATAAACTTCATGTTGATCCAGATCGGTTCGACGAGCAACTCAGAGCAATTAGAGATGCAGGGTATGAGACGATTTTTTTTGATGAGTATATAGATTATCTGGAAGGAAAAGCTGTTTTGCCGGAAAAACCGTTGATCATTACATTTGACGACGGTTATTTAAGTAACTATGAATATGCATTTCCGCTGCTCAAAAAATATGGTATGAAAGCAACGATATTTGTGATTACCAGCCGGGTGGGCACGATGGAAACAGCGTACCCGCATTTTACATGGGAACAGGCGAGAGAAATGGAAGAAAGTGGCTTGGTG
>CBCTHD010000214.1:0-4920 GCA_965146615.1 uncultured Clostridia bacterium | reverse complement strand
TGCGGAGCAGGTTTGTCTCAAAATTTAAAAATCCACATATTCCGCACATATCAAAAAACCTCCCTAAAAACATTCCGTTTCTGTTCGCAAACGGTATTCCGTCCTTTCATTATATGAAACGGCAGGCGAAATTGTGCGGACGCGAAAAAGCACATCGTCCCCGAAGCATTTGCTACTATGAAAGAAAAGAAATTGCCCGAAAATGCCCATAAAATGCGAAAAGTACAGAAATCGTCAACGAATAACAGAAATAGAATCTTGAGAAAAATCTGCCTAAATACTATACTAGAATTACAGGAAAAACTGTACGAATTTCATAAAGAAAGAAAAAAGAAAGAAGGGAAAAATCACAATGAAAGCAAAAAAAATTGTCGCAGTTTTGACATCCATTGTGCTGGGGGCAGGGTTGCTGTCCGGCTGCCAAACCACGCAGCAAACGGCTAGTGGTGACCAGTACGCGCTCACGGAAGTGACGACGGCGGACACCTATCCGCTGGAGACGGACGTGACGCTGCGCTACTGGATGACGGTAGGATCCGGCGTTTTGGCGAGCCAGACGAGCTTTAACACCACGCCGCTCAAAGGGTATCTAGAGGAAAACACGGGCATCAAGCTAGCGTTTGAACATCCGGTGGTGGGTCAGGAAAACGAGGGCTTCAACATTTTGCTGGCGTCGGACGACATGCCCGACATCATTGAGTGGGACTGGGTGAAATATCCGGGCGGACCGGAAAAGGCCATTGCCGATGACCTGATTATTCCGCTCAATTCCTACATAGAAAACGTATCGCCCAATTTCCGCAAGATGCTGGAGGAACATCCCGACTGGGCGGTACAAGCTATGACGGACGAGGGAAACTACTATTACTATCCGTTTGTGGTGCCGGACGACGTTCTGTCCTCCTATATTACCTTTATCATCCGCAAGGATTTGCTGGACAAGGCGGGCCTGCCGGTGCCGGAAACGATGGACGAGTGGGAAACCGCGCTGTATGCGTTCCGGGACATGGGTGTAAAATCGCCGCTGTATTTGCGCTTTAGCAACAATGAATTTGGGACCGGTTCGCCGTTTACCGGCTGCTTTGGCTTTGCGGCCGGGTTTTACCAGGAGGATGGCGTGGTGAAATTCGGGCCGTATGAACCCGCGTTTGGCGAATATGTGAAGCTGATGAAAAAATGGTACGACGACGGGATTTTGGACAAGGAATTTGCCGATGAGGATTCCAAACGGCGCGCGGCATTGGCAACCAGCGGCGAAAACGGCGCAATGTATGTCAGCATGGGCAGCGATTTCGGCAATTACCTGGAAGCCATTCCGGAGGGCAGTGAAATTGATTATGTCGCTACCAAAATTCCGGTGCGCAACAAAGGGGACGTGCCTATGTACGCCCAGAAAAACTGGCCTATTGCGGAGTACGGCGCCGCCATTTCCACTGGCTCCAAGCACAAGGAACTGGCTGCCCGGTTTTTGGACTATGGGTACAGCGAGGATGGCGCGCTGACCTATAACTTCGGAAAAGAAGGCGAATCCTTCACCTACCAGGATGGGGAACGCGGCAGCCACATTCCAACGTATACACCGCTTGTTACCGACTATAACCAAAACGGCGGACTGACCCTAAACCAGGCGCTGTGCAAATATACTCGCTGTACCTACAAAGGGCCGTTCCCGCAGAGTGTAGAATATATTTATCAATATTACCGCACGGACAAACAGCGCGAGGCGCTGGGACTTATGCAGTCCAACACACTGGAATATAAACTGCCCAACCTGAGCTACAGCACGGAGGAGCAGCAGCGTTACACCGACATCATGACGCCGATTGACACCTATCGCTCCGAAACACTGGCCAAACTGATTTCCGGCAGACTGGACATTAGCTATTTGGACACCTATTTTGAAGAACTCAAACGCATGGGCATTGAAGAGGCTATTCAAATTACGCAGGACGCGTATGACCGCTACATCAAACGGCAGCCCGTGACATTCGACTAAACGGGGAGGGAAACAACATGCGGCAAACAGCACAGGCGCCGGACGCGCCCGCCGCGGCGCGTCCGGCGCAGCCGGCGAAGCGGCGCGTAACCGGCGCGATGCTCAAAAAAGATTTCAAACAATATTACTCTCTGTATCTGCTCATGATTCCCGTCCTGCTGTTCTACCTCTATTTTCATTACAAACCCATGTACGGGCTGCTGATTTCCTTTCAGGAATTTAGCTTCAAGCAGGGGATCACCGGCAGTCCCTGGGTGGGCATGAAAAATTTTGTCCGGTTTTTCACGGACCCGTACTTTGGGCGCAATCTTATCAACACCATCAACATCAGCGTTGCCAGCATTGTCTTTGGCTTCCCGGCGCCCATCATTTTGGCGCTGCTGATCAATGAGGTGCGGCAGAAATGGTTTGTGCGCACCGTGCAAACCGTCAGCTATATGCCGCACTTTGTGTCTCTGGTGGTCATTTGCGGCATGCTGAAAAACTTTGTGGGCGCCGACGGGTTCATCAATGTCATTGTCTCATTTTTTACGGGCAATTCCCCGCAGGAATCCCTGCTGGACAATGCGTCGCTGTTCGTGCCGATTTATGTCGCTTCTGACATTTGGCAGCAAGTCGGCTGGGGTTCCATCATTTATTTTGCCGCGCTGGCGGGCGTGGACATGGAGCTGTACGACGCGGCGCAGGTGGACGGCGCGGGCAGGCTGCGCCAAATGTGGCACATCACGCTGCCCTGCATTTTGCCCACCATCATCACCATGCTGATTTTGCGGCTGGGTCAGGTGCTGACCGTGGGCTATGAAAAGATTATCCTGCTCACCAATCCCTACAACGCCGAAGCGTCGGAGGTCTTGTCCTACTATATCTACAAAAAAGGGATTGCCGGCGGAGAATACGGCCTGGCCACAGCGGCGGGGCTGTTCAATTCCGTGATCAACTGTGTGTTTGTCGTGGTGGCCAACTTTATCAGCCGCCGCGTCAGCGAAACCAGCTTGTGGTAGAGGAGGTGCCAACATGCCAATCAAAAAAAGCAAACTGCGCTGGACTTTTGAAGTATGCAACACCGTCGTGCTGCTGCTGTTGGTCCTGTGCACCCTATACCCGCTGATTTACGTGCTGTTCGCATCGGTCAGCGAATCGGACGCGCTCACGCGCCACGGCGGCGCGCTGCTGTTCCGTCCGCTGGGCTTTACATGGGACGCCTACCGTGCGGCACTGCGCAACCCCAACATTCCGTCGGGCTACCTTAACACACTGTTTGTGGTAGTGTTCGGCGTCGCCGTCAGCATGGTGCTTACCGCCATCGGCGCCTATTTTCTCTCGCGCAAAGGCCCGTTTTGGGTGCGCCCTGTGTCGCTGCTGATTTTGTTTACCATGTGGTTCAGCGGCGGGCTGATTCCGTTTTATTTGGCGGTGCGGGAAATTGGGTTGACCGGCAGCCTGTGGTCGCTGATTTTGCCCACCGCCATCAATACCTACAACATGATTATTCTGCGCACAGCATTTGCCTCCCTGCCGGACAGCATGGAGGAAAGCGCGCGCATCGACGGCGCGGGGCACCTGACCATTTTGTGGAAAATTATTTTGCCGCTGTCCAAGGCGACGCTGGCGGTCATTGCGCTGTATTACGGCGTGAGCTACTGGAACGGATGGTTTAACGCCTCCATTTTCCTGATGGGCGAATCGGACAAATGGCCCCTACAGCTGGTGCTGCGCCAGGTGCTGATTGTCAACGACACCAGCAGCATGACGCAGGGCATGTCGCTCAGCGATCAGGGCGAGGTGGGCGAATCCATCAAGCATGCCATCATTGTAATTGCAACCGTGCCGATTTTGTGTGTCTACCCCTTTATTCAAAAATATTTTGTGCGGGGCGTGATGATTGGCGCAGTAAAAGGATAAGTGCAGCAAGAAAAAAACAATCAAATACAGGAGGGATGAACAATGAAACGAACCTTTGCGCGCGGCGGGCGGCTGGTATGCTTTGCGCTGCTCGTCTGCCTGCTGGTGTCCACCGTGGCCCGGGCGGCCTGGGACGGATTTATGGAAGAGGAATCAGAGGATGGAACCTACGTCCTGGTGGACATGAACAACTTCGGCGACATTGTCAGTGCGGGTGCGCTGCCCGTCAGCGACATCCACTATTCGGCGCGCTATTCCGCCCGCTGGGGCAACATGCAAAGCAGCAAAACGCTGAATTTCAACAAAAATATTCCGCGGGACTGGTCGGAGTACGAAACGCTGGAGTTTTGGGCCTATTCCCCCGGACCAAAGGACAGCAAATTCATTTTGCTGGTGGACTGCGAGTCCGACCAAGGCTTGAGTTATTTTAACACCACCATCAGCGTCGACTGGACGGGCTGGAAACTGTTTTCCTATCCCCTGGTAGAATTAACGGGTGCGCGCGGTGCATCTTACACCAAGGTGGTGGATTTGCGCTTTACGATCAATGGCTGGGGCATGTATGCCGAGGAGGGGACAGCGGTTTACTTTGACAACATCGTGCTGAAAAAAGCGGCGGAAAATGCAGTGGGAACCGCAGAAGCACGCTACAGTGAGGAGCTGCGGGCGCAGTTTGAAACGCTGGCGGCGGAATCGTCGCTGGTGTACGCCGGCAGCGCCGGCACGATACAAAACGGAGAAAAAACGGTACTGGCGGACGGTCGGACCGCGCTGGACCGCGCCGGCGCGGTGATGGTGCCCGTCGGCTATTTCGTGGACGCCCTGGGCGTACAGGTGCAGCAGCAGACCGGCGGCGCGTCTGTGACGGCAAACGGGCACACGCTGCAGCTTACGGCAGGCTCCGCAGACGCGGTATTGGACGGCGCGACGCAAACCCTGTCCGCCGCGCCGGTGGAAGAGGGCGGTACGCTATATGTGCCGCTGGCAGAATGCGCGCAGACGCTGGGCTTTTTCGCGGTGCA
>CBCTHD010000213.1:0-4929 GCA_965146615.1 uncultured Clostridia bacterium | reverse complement strand
CCGCCTTCCAGATAAACCGCACCGCCGCGGCGATGTGAGATGTTATTCTGCAAAGCGCCGCCGTTCATGACAATGTTGGCATTTCCCTTTGCGCATATAGCTGCGCCACCGCCCTCCGTAACAACGGATTTCCTTTTAACGCTGTTTTGAATAACAGCGCCGTCATTTAATGTAACTGTTCCGCCGCTTATCATCACCGCACTGTTGGCAGTACTGTAGCCAACGTTGGTAAACTCAACATTGTTGCCGTCAATGGTTATATGATCCAAAACTACATTGCCGCCGCTTATCCGCAGCATACTGCCGCTTGTGTTCTCCACGCTGCGAAGAAGCGTTCCGCCGCCCGACAGCGTTACATTTCCGCTGTTAATGGTAATCTCGGCGCTCACGGTGACAATGCCGGTCACTGTGATTTGCGTATCCGAACTGATGGCACCGGATTCGCTGATGACATCCCCATCATTCCATATTAGCGTATCCTCCGTATCTGCAAAAGCCGTCAGCCCTGTCGGAAATACCATGCTCAGGCAGAGCAGCAGACTAAGAACTACTCCAAATGTCCCTTTCATTTTTCTCATAATAGATTCCTCCTACAATATAAATAATTTAAATTCGAGCCGATAAGCCCAGTTCCACCTGTAACGAAAAGCCTTATGGTTTTTCACCTGTTAAATTTAAAACATATTGTCCGTATTCTCCGTTTTTCAATTCGGTTCCGAGTACTCTCAGCTGTTTGTCCGTAATAAATCCTCGCCGCCACGCTATCTCTTCAATGCAGGATATATAGTTTCCCTGGCGGCTTTGTATCATCTCAACAAACGCCCCTGCACTTTGCAGAGCAGACGGGCTGCCGGTGTCAAACCACGACATTCCTCTTCCTAAAATCTGCACATGCAGTTTTTTTCTTTTTATGTATTCGTTGTTGACCGCCGTTATTTCTAGCTCTCCTCGCGCCGAAGGCTTTATCTGTTTCGCAATCTCTACAACATCGTTATTGTAAAAATATAGTCCCGGCACAGCATAATTCGACTTTGGATTTTTTGGCTTTTCTTCAATAGAAATGACATTTCCGTTGTGATCAAACACGCATACGCCAAAGTCCTGCGGGTTTTTGACAGGGTATCCGAAAACTGTCGCTCCGTCTAATTCTAATATAGCCTTCCTCAATATTCCTGTAAAACTTTGCCCATAAAACAAATTATCACCCAAAACTAGGCAAACGCTGTCAGTGCCGATAAAACTTTCTCCGATGATAAATGCCTCCGCCAGTCCCCTTGGAGCGTTCTGCTGCGCGTATGAAATACTCATTCCTAATTTTTCGCCGTCGCCGAAAAGCCGTTTAAACGCCGGTAAATCCTCTGCCGTAGATATAATCAAGACTTCGCGGATATCCGCAAGCATCAGAACGGATAACGGGTAATATATCATCGGTTTATCATATATCGGAAGCAGCTGCTTCACCATTGCCTTTGTCGCGGGATACAGACGAGTGCCCGAACCCCCTGCCAGAATAATACCTTTCATAGTCACATCCCCAATAAAACAATCCCTGCCAATATACTTTGTTGTCTCACACATAGCGGACGCTGTACAGCGTTCAATCGGCACAGCCCGACATTTCTTTTATTTTATCAACTCTTTCCGCTTGTATGACAATTTGCCTGTATGTCTCTTTCCTTGCTTGTTCATTGCGTATACATTCAATAAATCTTCTTATAGATTTTAAAAATGTGTCGTCTGCGGATAGCTTTATTGTTTTTATATCGTTACCGTTTTTTATACTCAACTCCGGTTCGTATCCCGCCGGCGCAGTGAATATCCTGTTTGCGGCAGCGCATCCGCTGCTTCCCCAAATTTCCATGCTGCATTTGTATGAATTATCCATTCCGAACGATAACTGTGCAGTAACGCCGCTGTCGTTTATCATAGCGGCGCTGCCGTACATATCAACCTCAAGCCCATCTATATAATTTAAATTTGAATATACAACCCGAGCCGAGCCGCCGAGCAGACGCCCCGCCAGCTTAACCGTATAGCCTCCGCAATCAAGAAGCGCGCCGCCGCCAAGCCTTTTACTGTATCTGAAATCATTGCGTCCCCTCATCGGAAATCCGAAGGATATATGATATAATCTTACCTCGCCTATACTGCCGCTTCTCACAATTTCATCAATTTCGTCTAGCTGCTTATGAAACATAAACATATAGTTCTCATGAATTGCCAAATTATATTTATCCGCAAGCTCAACAAGCGCACCGGTGTCGGCAGCAGAAGTCGTTGACGGTTTTTCCACAAGCAAATGCTTCCCGCTTTCAAGAACCCTTTTGCCCCATTTAAAATGAAGCGCCGGCGGTAGCGGAAGATATACCGCGTCTGTTTTGTCTGATTTTATTAATTCGTCATAGCTGCCGAAAATTTCTCCGCCCCAGCTGTTTTTAAATTCTTCCGCCTTTTTCAATTCGGCCTCTGTTATTTTCGATAATTCTTCCCCTTCGGCGCCGTACCATTCGTTTCCGCTTGCGGCGGCAACGCCCGCGTACTCTGCTTCCTCGCACTGCATAAGCGCCGGCATAAATCTCCTTAAAGCAATTTCCGAGGGACAAATTACACCTACTTTTATTTTTTTCATAAGCCTACCACTCCAGTATCGACATTAAATTTCTAAGCTGTATATTCAAGCAGTTGTTAATTTGCCCTATCATGTTCAACGTCTTATAATCAACCCAACAATATCCCTTCGGTAAAGAGTCAAGCTCAGCCTTGTCTACTTCAATTATGATGTTACGGTTTTGCTCGTGATAAAACCTGCCGCCCTCCTCCGATAAAAGGGTATCGAATTTTATATTCCTGTTCGTTTTAATATATAAATCAAACAGTTCGTCAACACAGGTGTATTTTTCATTGTTAACAAATTCTCTCTGAACGCACGGACCGATTTCCATGCCGTCAAAGCACCCTATTTCAGCCTTCGCCTTCACCAAGAATTTTCTTACGCCGTTATCGACACAGGTAAACAGACCAAATACGGCAATCCCTGTTGCCTCAAACAACGGCTGTGTCCATCTTTTAACCTCGCGTCCTTCAATTTCTATATCACAGAATATCAATTTAAAGCTGTATGGCTCGCTGCATACAAATTCATTGTCCCGCATATTCCAGTTTTTTAAGCCGAACAGCGGCTCGAATACTGCACGCTTCTCATTGAACATCTTATAATCGTTGATATAGTTATAGATACGAATAAAACTTTCGTTTTTAGTCAAGGTTTTATCCGCTCCTATGATTGAATTGCGTAGCGGCTCATCCGTAAATTTATCATAATATTGTCCGAGCACGCTGCTTTCATCCTTGATGCCAAACAGCGGTAAGCAGGACAAAACGGTTCGCGTATCCATATTTACAAGGTTATCTATTCTCATCAGCGCCTTTATCTGTGCCAACGTCATCCACTTGTAATTGTTTAAAACCTCTAAATCCTCACTGATTTTTATGATTGTATTCCTGTTTCTTTTTTTATAAAAGCGGGAGGACTGCTCGGACTGAAGCTGGTCTGCAATTATCTCATATTTATCGGAATTAATAAAATAATCGATGTAATTCGGTCTTTTCCCGCCGTGCTTTTGTGTAAAGTTTGACTTTGTAGCCTGCACAGTCGGAGAAATCTGAATTTTGTTAATGTTTCCGGGTTCAATTTTTGCCTGCATAAGATAATGTAGCTCGCCGTCAAATTCCTTGCATATTATCCCCAAGAAGCCGAGTTCGTCCTGAATGATAATGGGCTGTCTCGCGATAACGCTGTCACCTTCTGTTTGCTTTATTCCCGCAATCTCAAAAAAGCTGTTATTTTTATTGCAAATCACACCTCTGCTTTTGTCATAGTACCAAAAGTCAGAGTCGGACAGGCTTATTTTTTGAATAACAACCTTTGTGGTTCTGTTTAATTCCTGTATCCACTCAATCAATTCCTCTGTTTTATGTACAGCCATTTTTCCTCCCCCCAGCATAAACAATCAAAGTCTCACAGATATCCGCAAGCACAAGCGCAGCTAACGGATAATTCCCTGCGTCATATGTTTACTTCGATTCACACTGAAATAATCGTTTGCTTATTAAAAAAGCGTATTTTATCGCCAATTCCCCGCGAATAAAACACACTAAACAATTTATCATATGCAAAAAAAAGACAGTCTTACACAGGTCTGTCTGTAAGAAATCATCTCAAAGCCTGGCATCTTTGTCAACCCTGTCAACCCCTTTTTTTTGCAAAAAACTGATATTATATATTTATTATAATTTAATAAATAAGTTTGGGGCAGTTTTGACGTAATTGGTCGTTTTTTAAACCCGATTGGGCTGTCACAATAAGGAAATACGATACAAGATATGGAGATTTTTTGTTCCGGGAAACACCACATCCTGTTCTTCTCATTTTTAATGCGACAGCCCCGAATCTGCCAAAAACAATGAATCCAGGCTTTCAGCTTGTCGTCTTTGATGGGCTTTATAATATAACGCACACGGTTAAAATACCGTTTTCCACGCTGTAGCTGACGTCCCCGTCATATTTTCTCGCCGCTGAAATCATACTGTTTATGCCGATCCCCTCATTCTTAATCCTGTTGTTTTCTATAACTAGCTCCGGCTTACAGGGGTTGCTACATACAATAACGGTTTTATCCGCAACCGTCCGGATATTGACACTTATTTCCCCGTCGGCTTGGCACTCCTTGCAGCCGTTGACGGCGTTTTCCAAAAGGTTGGAGAGTATCGCAACAAAATCCATGTCAGCAATGGCGGTCTCCTTCTGCGTGTCAGCGGATACTGAAACCGCAATCCCGTCGTTTTGCGCCTTGGTATAAAAGCTATTCAGAATGGCGTTGACTGTGATATGCGGGCAGAATTTCTTCAGCTTTGCGGCATCCAGACTCT
>CBCTHD010000212.1:0-4944 GCA_965146615.1 uncultured Clostridia bacterium | reverse complement strand
CCTGTTTGGCAAAAAAGTGTCCGTGACAACAGAGCGTAAAATCGGCGGACTGATTATCCTCAGCGATGAAGAAACATTCTTCGGGGAAGGGGAGGACGATCTCGCCTATGAATTGATTTGCCAGATGGCATATGCGCGTCCGTCCGGCGAACAGGTGTTGGCGGACGTGAAAGCCAAGATGGGCGGCGCGCACCCGCGCATTATGGCGACCGCAGAGGATTTTGCACGGATTCGTAAGGAGGTCAAAACCGACCCGCACATGAAGCAATGGCTGGCGGATCTCACGGAAACGGCGGACCAGATCGTTGCAACAGAGCTTGGAACGCCGCCTGTTTCTTCTGATTGGTCCAAAGGGAATGTTATGCGCGACGATATTGAAAACGTTGCTATGATGTACCAGATTACCGGAGACAAGAAATATGCAGAATGTGTGAAAGCATATTTACTTTATGCCTGCAACATCACACAGTGGGGGCCGGCACAGTTTTTGGACGTTGTGGAAATCGCAACAGGCATTGCCATCGGCTACGACTGGATTTATGAGTATCTAACGCCGGAGGAGCGGCAAACTATCAGCTCCAACATTGTTTCCAAGGCGTTGGAGCCGGGGCTGGCAACCTATCGTTTAGATGCGGCGGGCGCGTGGCCGACGCGTGACACCAACTGGAATATCGTATGTAACGGCGGACTGATGACGTGCGCGCTGGCGGTTGCGGACGAAAGTCCGAGCGTGGCGGCGGAAACCATTGAATGGTCGATGCGCGGCGTGGAATATATGATGTGGCAATATGCGCCCGAGGGCGGCTGGCATGAGGGCGTGACTTATTGGGATTATACGGATGAATTTATGGTTTACTTTACCGCCTCTCTGCTCAGTGCATCGGGAAGCGAGTATGGGATGTATTATAACACGCAGGGAATGCGGAACACGGGCTATCATCTTTTTGATATGACGGGTCCGGTGACCATTTTCAATATCCATGACGCCAATGAGCAGGAATTGGAACCGGAGCGGATGTTTTTCCACGCGGACCATATGGACGACAACACGCTGGCGCGGCTGACACTGCTTAGCAAGAAGAACACAAAAGGCGATGCGTTGGACTTGCTGTTTTATAAACCTGCAAAAATGAAGAATTGCGAATCGGCGCCGCTGCCCTCGCTGGACGGTAGCTATGAAGCCGTGGCGATTACGACCATGCGCTCCGACTGGGAGGAACCAAACGCGGTGTATGCTGCGCTGCACGGCGGATACAACCTGGATACGCACGGGCAGATAGACGCCGGCGATTTCGTGCTGGACGCAATGGGGAAACGCTGGGTCTGTGACCCCGGAAAAGAAAGCTATAGCCTGCCGAACTACTGGAACTATACCGGCAACGGTACCGGACGCGGCTCCTACTACACCGTCCGCGCCGAGGGCAACAACACCATCGTGGTCAACCCCGGTGTATCGGAAGGACAGGTGATGGATGCGACGGCGCCGCTGGTTGATTTTGAATCCAAAGCACAGGGCGGCTATGGCGTCATTGATATGACAGAGGTTTTGCAGCCCTATGTAACAAGTGCAAAACGCGGACTCATGCTGTACGACAACCGCAGCAAGGTTTTGCTCCAGGACGAGCTGAACCTGCGCGGAGAATACAATGTTTTGTGGTTTGTACATACCACAGCGGACATCACCCTGAGCGCCGACCGGAAAACGGCGTATTTGGAACAGGACGGACGCCGTATGCAGGTATCCATTTTAAGCGGTGCGCCGTCGGGCGCGGTGTTCCGCACGATGGACGCGGAACCGCTGATTACCTCGCCCAATCCGTCGGGACAAAAATCTTTAGACGGTATGCAAAAGCTGGTGATTGCATTTAAAGCCAAAGGGGAGGTCACGCTGCCGGTTGTGTTCATTCCATTGGAAGACGACAAGCAGCCGACGCTGCCGGTCGTGACAAAAATGCAGAATTGGAGCATTCCGGACGGCGCACTGACCAAACAGAGCTACCCCAAACTGGATACCATTACAATAGATGGCGAACCGATAGCGAACTTCAATGCGGACACAATGTCTTATGTGGTGGATTTGGACCGGTATGACGATGAAGGAATTGAAGTACAGGCGCAAGCAGCGGCGGGCATTCAGACGAGCATTGAAAAAATCGGAGACGGAAACTATCGAATTTCGGCGAAAAATAAACGCGGAAAAGTCAGTTTGTATGACGTTCGATTTACCTTCCAGGCGCGGCCTGTGCCGGAGAATGTGGAACGCAGCGCCGTGAGAAGCGTGGTTGTCAGCTCGCAGCCGCAGGCGGAAAACCCCTCGCAAAACGCGATAGACGGCGATTTGGCAACGCGGTGGTCTGCGGAGGGGACAGATGAATGGATTCAGCTGGAGCTCAAACAAGAGACCAATGTTGATGGTATAGGAATTGCGTTCCTGGAGGGCAACTCGCGTATCGCATATATTGACGTCCAGATTTCAAAAGATGCGCAGGAATGGACCACCATTTTCAGCGGCGACAGCAGCGGACGCACCCTGCGGGAGGAATATTTCCCGGCAGACAGACAGTCTGTGCGGTATGTCAGAGTGCGTTTGCATGGAACCAGCATAGGTACATGGAACAGTATTACGGAAATCGGTGCATACCAACAGAAATAGGGGAGGAAATACCATGAAAAAAATCATGAGCATATGTCTGGCGATGGTGCTGACGATGGCGTCTTTCGGCATGTGTGTGCTGGCGGACGAACCGGAAACAGAACAAATTCCGCGGCTGGAAAAATTTTATCCGACGGATGACACCCAGATAGATGGAAATGCCAAGGATACCAATTATGGCACGGCCGACACCATTCTTGTCAGCGGAAATTTAAGCGGCGGAGGACAACGCTACGCTTATTTTAAATTTGATTTAACGCAAATGCAGAATAACATCTCCAAGGCAACCCTTACGCTGACAGTACCAAAAACCTATTGGGGGCTGATGGACCTGGGGGTATTTGTCTCGGACAATACGGACTGGGACGAAACGACGCTTACCTATAACACTGCACAGGCGGAGGATTTAAACCTGTTGAGCAATGCAGATAATGCTGTTGGGACATTTTCGCAAATAGGCACCGGTGTTCGGCGCAGAACAGCGGACATCACACAGGCTATCCAGGACGCTAAAGGCGCGGGCAAGGAACAAATTACTTTCATTGTGCGTGTCATCGATTCTACCAACGTGGGTTATGGCGTCTATTTTTACTCCAAGGAAGCAACTACCTCGGATTTGCGCTATGACGACAAGCCCACATTGGTGGTGACGAACGCGGACGCGACAGCGCCGGCATTGGCATCCAATGTGCCGGTAGCGCCGTCGGAGGACGCTGTGATTGACGCTTCCGAAAGAGACATGGACGGTGCGTTGACGGGTGTGGAAAAAGCCGGGATTTCTGGGACGCTTAGCGCAAAAGGGTACAAACGGTATTATCTCATGAAGTTTGACCTGCGCGGCGCAGAGGGCCGCAGTATTAAAAAAGCCACACTGTCGCTGACGAGCACAGACGACGCGGCGGCGTCAGCAATGTTCGGCATTTATGCAACGGATAACATAGATTGGGACGCCAACGGACTCACGTTTAACAATATGGGCACGTTGTCGGAATTTTTGGACAATACGGACAATCGGTTAATCAGTGTGGAAAGCTGGCCGGGCTCCACCACAAAGGTGTTTGACCTTTCTACCTATGTCAAGGAAAAATTGGCGGCAGGACAATATGAATTTACCCTGGCGCTGCGCAACATAGACGAAGGCACCGCCAATCCTTATACGAGCTTCTGGACGGCGTGGGCGTCGGAAGAGGCGAAACGGCCGGGCATCACCATGCTGTTTGCCAACGAGGAGGTAGAGGTGTCGGAGAATGTGCCGCTTTATCCTTCCGAAGATGCGGGCGTCACCGCAGAAGCGCCGGATAATCCTCGGCCGGAGGAAACCACAGCCGCGGTCGGCGGGGAAAACTATTTCTTCACAAAGCTGGATTTGCGCCAGCTGAAGGAAGAGGCAGGCAATATTCAAATGGCGCTGACGGGAACCGCGGACAGCGACGGCGCTTACGGCGTCTATATCCTGCCGGGCGCGGACTGGAATGAATATAGTATCACCTACAACAATGCACCAATGTACATCTTCCAGGAGGAAGCTGCTGCTATGGTCCGCTACCCACGCGCAGGCGTAGAGCGGAAACTGGATTTGACGGATGCACTGCTGCCGTTGCTGCAGCAGGGTGAGCGGGTGTTCACCGTAGCGGTCAAACGGCTGGATGAGGGTTCCGACGCCTTTGGATTTTATACCAAGGAATCGGACGTAGGCAGTCCATATTTCTTAATCAGTTACAAAAAACAGCCGCAGCAGGGCGGAGAGACTATCGACCTGTCCCATGTGGAGCCGGTTGACGCGATACCGCTGGATGCGGCGAAAGCAAACGACTGCCTGAAGGACGACACGACATTTGCCATCACGGGGACGCTGTCAAACAGCGGCTACAAACGTTATTACGTGATGAAATTTGACCTGTCAAGCGTGCAGGGGCGCGTGAAAAAAGCGACATTGCGTGTCAGCGCAGTCTCCTCCCTGAAAACATCTTACTACGGCGTATATTTGAGCGGTAGCAACAACTGGACGTCGGAGGGCGCAACGTTTAACAGTTTTGATAATTCTTTCCTGCAATTGCGGGACAATATGATTGCTTCCTTCACAGAACTTGTGACGGGCGCGTCCACTTCAGTGGATGTGACGGAAGGCATCAATCAGGGCATCACGAACAGTGATGGAATCGTGACACTGGGGATCCGTAATGTGAATGACGCCCAGACCGGCGGAGACAACAACCCCTGGGCAGAATTTCATTCCGCACAGGCGGCGTCAGAAGAGAAACGGCCCTATTTGATTCTGGAACTCTACGATG
>CBCTHD010000211.1:0-4989 GCA_965146615.1 uncultured Clostridia bacterium | reverse complement strand
TCCCATTTTTGTCATATATGCTGAAAGATTTAGAAACATTCGTGCCGTCGAAGGGACTGTTCACCTGTATGTTCCGTCCCATATATAAAATCTGCCGGAACCAATATTGATTCCGGCAGATTTTTAATAACGCAGGTCAAAGCAATACTTTCCGTATGCTGTTTCGTTTCTATTTTTTAACTTTAATCGCTATCTGTAGCGTATGTCTCCCGTGTCTCTAAATATTCCAGATATGTCATGCTCCTTTCTTCATCTTCGTACATTTCTGTGTCATAAGCCCTATTGCTAAAATAATAATGACGTGGCAACTCTAAAAAACGCAACAACATAGTACAAAAATAGTCTGGCGTAATCGTCTGATCTCCATCTTGATATGCTTCATCTTCCGGTAGAACTATCCCGAATTCTTTCGCTAATTGATACGTCATTTCAAGATCACTGGGCAGTCCTTTTTCTAAAAGACGAACCATAAATGCCGCCGACTCATATGCTGTCACTGGACGCTCAAAATAGAAGTACCGAAATCCATCGTAAAATTCGCCCTTTGCAATACCATAATAAAAAGCTAAGCTAATAAGTTCTATCCCTGTATTTGCCGTGTATTTATAAATATCAAATGTGCTCCCATCCAAATTTGCCCGCAAATCCCTGCCATCCGCTGTTTTGACATGACCAGCATTCCCATCAACATATGCGATTTCATTCGGAATACCTGAGTAGCTGTCATATAATACAGTATTAAAATATTTGCAACTTTCTTTCGTTGCGCCTGCCGCTTTCATAATAGCTGTCAAACATTCGAAACGTGTCAATGATTCTGTTGATTCAAACCCCACGGAAATTTTCCACTGTTTTGGCGACATGTCATATGATTCCTTTGATGGTGTAACATATTCCGGCAACAGGTCATATGTTGTTAAATCCTCCATATTCGCTGCAAATACCTGAAACACCTGCATCATAGTAATTAACACAATAAACAGAATAAGACCTGCTTTTTTCATAAATACTTTCCCCTTTCATATCTGTGTAAAATTATCTTTATTTAATTATAACCTGCCTATATGCTGCCCTTTTGTAGGTATTGGTGGTGTTTTGCCCAATGCATTGGTCTGCGTGAGGACATTGCCCGCGTTGTCATAGGTTGTTTCTACTGTGTTGTCCCAGCCGTTGATATTGGCACGTGCGTCTTTGGTGGAGATAACATTCTTCCTATCGTTGCATGATGCACAAAATCATGATATTTTGTGCATCATGCACTTCCTTTATTTTCTGAACACGCGCCATACAGCAAAGCATTTGCAGCCATTTTGCTTTGAATACTCAGGCTACAAGGCACTCTATTCATTCTATTGCCCTTTGCGCCGTATATACCCCATATTCTCCAATACTGTGACGTTATCATGAATCTCCTTTATCCTTCTTTTTCATCAAACAGAGCATTCTCAAGTTCTCCAATATCGTTATATTGATAAGGTACAACGAGATTAAAATCTTTGTCTATTACTCCCCATTTGCCGTCATTTTTCACCATAGCATAGCCGTTACAAAAACCTCGCGCCTCCTCAAAATCCAATTCTGTTGCAAAATTACCACTCTTATCAATATATGACCATTTTTTAGGAATATCAATATCTGGCGGTACAGGAAAACCATACCCTTCTTTCAACACCACGGCATAATCTTCACTAAAACTGCGCGCCAGTATAAATTCTTTTTCAAAAAGGCGGTTTCCGTTTTTATCGATATAAGTCCATCTGTCTTCATCTGTATGTGTCGCTAAAGATACTAATGCAGCGCCACTATGAAAGGGATATGCCATATAGTAACTACAAGGTATTACCACGTTACCGTTTTGATCAATATAACCATATTGACCATCCGCTCCCGGACTTTTCCTAACCAATGCCAATCCATCACTAAAAGTATCAGCTTCAACATACTCAGGCTCAACGATTACTTCTCCTTGTGCATTCATATATCCCCAACGTCCATTTGATTCAAACGGAAATAACATGGCCTCTTCCTCCTCGCTTGGACGATTTATTGTGATGGTCTGGCTTTCCCCATCCCAATGAACCTCCATTCCCAACATTTCCGCTGCCTCTCTTAGCGGTATATATGCATTATCATTAATTGTTACAATAGGCTTTTCAAACGCCTTTTCCGAACCATTTACAACTACCTTGAATGTCTCAATTTGCGCTAATAGTTCTTTGTCAGAAAAAGCGAAAACTACAAGAGATGTGATTGAAACTGCCAAAATGATACACGCAATAATTACTTTTTTCATACGATACCCTCCTCAATTTATTCATAAGTTATACCCATTTCGTCTAATAATTCCTTATTCTCACTCCATATTTGCCATTCCCCAGTAGATTGTGCTTTCATCATCATTTCATAGTCCACAGCTTGATCGCCCTTTACTTACCATTGACTTTTCATTAGGAACCGAACTTTCTCTATTCGCAGGTAGACGTTGCCGAGGTAGTCATAGGTTGCTGTTTTCACACCTCCCATCGCGTCCGTTTCGCAAATCACCTGCCCCAGCTTGTTGTACGCATAACTGGTAGTGTGCGGTGCATTTGTTGCAGCTCCAATTATCAGTGCTGTTTGGTTTCCCGCGTTGTCATACGCATGAGATATGTGAGGTTGTCCAAGCAGCGGCGTTAGGACAACCTCCATAACTCAGCGGTTCGCCGTGTGCCCTGGAAGGGTATTTTGCGATGGCACGAATGTAACAGCGCAAAACTGAACCTCCTATTTTGACGTTTTGTATTACGTAGTGCCGTTATACTGCTTGACCGCTGTGCGTTGGTTCTTACTATTATTATTCATATTCTACACTGCGGTACGTTTCTCCTTCTCCGGGTGCATTATTTTGCTGTTTTGCACGAATTAAATTTCCGTTTTTGTCATATATGCTGAAAGATTTAGAAACATTCTTGCCGTCAAACGGGGCCGTTCACCTGTATGTTCCGTCCCATTTTGTCGTAGATGTAGGTAGTGACGTTGCCTTTGTAATCACTTGCGGATACCAATTTTCCGGGACGTAAACAGACATTTATGAAAGTAACAGTATTTTTTAATATCAATGACCGTTTTAAAAATAGCTCTATATTAAGAATAGAAAACGAGCAGCCTTTTTCCGACTGCTCGTTGACATTTTAGTATGTAGTAATTGCACAGATCTTTAGGTTTTACCGTCCCGGCGGAAATTACCCAGGAAGACCCGTTTTTTTCGCGACTTCAATGTGCCCCATCACACAGTAGTTCTACACCAGACGTTCCGATATATTCCATTTTTGCGCCGCATCGCGCACCATTATGTATTCCCTAATGTATCTTCTCTTTCAAACCGTTTTTCACATGCCAAAACACTTCGCATTACCGAATACTTTATGCGGCCTTATAAAATATCTTCGTTTGTGCGAACACTTCTGTTATACCGCAAAGCCTAAAATACACAAGCTGCTTTTCCATATTTGAGACTACCTATTAAATTACTTTTACTTTTCCAAAAGCCTGTTTTTGTTTTAAAATAGCGTATAACACACTATGCCGAAAATAATTAAAACATCCCTATCATCTGCCGCTTACCAATTCGCTCTTTGAGTATGAATGTTGAAAATAACATAACAAACACCAAAGCCAACGAATGACTGACAGCACCGAAACGGTAATCGATTTTCGTATATATCAGTACATTGAGCGCCAGAATGCCCACATAGCATATATAAGCTATGATTACATAAGAATTAAAGTATTCAAAAATAATGTGCTTATGCTGCCTGTCTGCGCTTTTTTCAATAGTATCTGCGATGACGCTATGATGAATGCACTGACAAGCATCCATATATAAAACTCATCGCTCCCGATAAAAATCATACATATGCTCGCATATGTAATCTACATCCTCGCCCGTCAAATCCGCAAACATAGGAAGTCTGAGCAGCGTCTCGGCAGTAGCTGTCGTATATTTGTCCTCGCCTGCAAAAAAGCCGCTTTTTCTGCCCTGCTGAGATGAATGGAGAGGTATGTAATGAAACGTGCTTACAATTCCTGTCTCTCTCAGATAAGCTATGATTTCACAACGTTCTGCAAAACTTCTTGTTTTCAGATAGAACATATGGGCATTATGCGTGCAATTGTCCGGCACATATGGCAATACAAACTTCTCTTTATTCTGTAAATCCCTTAAATTTGTATAGTATTGATTATACCTTTCCATACGCATCGTATTGATTTTTTCGGCTTCAAGAAGCTGCCCATACAAATATGCCGAGCTGATATCGCTCGGCAAATAGGACGAGCCCTTGCTTTTCCATGTATATTTATCCGCCATGCCAAGCAGATATTCCGTGCGGTTTGTGCCCTTTTCCCGTATAATTTCCGCTCGCAAAAAGTCGTCCTCGCAATTTAAAATCGTTGCGCCGCCTTCACCCATTGTATAATTCTTTGTCTCATGGAAGCTGTAACAGCCTATATCTCCTATTGTACCGAGAGGTATGCCCTCATAAAAAGCATGAACCCCTTGCGCTGCATCCTCCACAACCCTCAGCCCATATTTCTCCGCAATGGCTTTTATGGCGTTCATCTCGCAAGCCACGCCGGCATAATGAACCGGAACAATCACCTTAGTTTTATCGGTTATTGCCTGCTCCACAAGCGTTTCGTCCATATTCTGCGTATCGGGGCGAATGTCTATGAAAACAATTTTTGCCCCTCTTAAGACAAATGCATTTGCTGTCGACGCAAAGGTAAACGACGGCATAATAACTTCGTCGCCGGGCTTAATATCGCAGAGAAGCGCTGCCATCTCAAGCGAGTGTGTGCAGGAGCCTGTAAGCAAAGCCAATTTTGCATGATACTTTTCTTCTATCAGTCTTTGACAGGCTTTTGTGTAATAGCCATCGCCCGATAATCCTCCTCTTTTTATAGCGTCTGCTACATATCCGTATTCACTTCCCAAGTTCGCAGACTTGT
>CBCTHD010000210.1:0-5002 GCA_965146615.1 uncultured Clostridia bacterium | reverse complement strand
AAAAAGTACGTATTTGAGAACTAACGGCAAAAAGGAGGTGCCGCAGTGACACGAAAGGTAAAACATTGGCTGATTGGAACCCTGTGCGCGCTCGTGGCGCTGTTTTGTTTGGGGTTTGCCGCACTTTGGGGGCTGAACACTTACGTGGAGCAGGTGGGAAAACAGGATTTGGTGACGCTGGAGGACGTTGGGCAGGCGGACGCAGTCATTATTTTGGGCGCAGCCGTTTACAATGGACAACCCTCCGGCACGCTGGCGCGGCGGCTGGACAAAGGGCTGGAGGTATACCGGTCGGGCGCGGCGCCGAAAATTATCGTGTCGGGCGACAACGGAACGCAGCATTATAATGAAGTGGAAGCCATGCGGACCTACCTGATGGAACGCGGCGTTCCGGCGGAGGATATTTTTATGGACCACGCGGGCTTTAACACCTATGACAGCATGGTGCGCGCAAAAGAGGTGTTTTTGGTGGAACGCGCCGTGGTGGTGACACAATATCAGCATTTGCTGCGCGCACTGTATATCGCGCGGCGCGTGGGGCTGAATGCCTGCGGCGTGGACGCGGGCGGCTACAATGCGGTGGAAATGCGGCAGCAGTTTTGGCGGGAAGCCCTCGCGCGGGTGAAAGCGGTGCTGCAATGCGAAATCACAAAACCCCAGCCCAAATATTTGGGCGACACCATTCCGGTCAGCGGAGACGGCCGCGCAACTGAAGGGTAGCATAAAAGGCGGACTTGTTCCGCCTTTGTTTTATGGCATAAAAAAACACCGGTTCACAAGGATCCGGCGGCTGCAAAAGGGGACTTTCGCCGGCGAAAGTCCCCATGAATTTTTTATAGGTTGTGTTTCACGACGCGGCAACCGGATATCCGGTCATGCAGCGTTCTTTTTTGCCCAAAAATGGGCAAAAAGCCAATACATATTATAATAGCGGACAGAATCTTTGCGAAAAAGCGTTTGCTGGCCAGCCCAAACGACGGCATGCCGCCATGCGCATCCACCACGCGCAGCCCCACAATCAATTTACCCAGCGTCGCCTGTTTCGAGGACGATTCCATCAGCGCATAGTAGAGCCAGCCCACGACCAGCGCAGCCAAAATCACTGCCGGCACAAACCCGCCGTCGAACCACGGGAAGCCCGTCATAAAAATCACAACAAACGCGCCAAACCAAATGAACATGCAAATCAAATAATCAATCATCATTGCCAACACGCGCTGCCAGAAATAGGCTTTGTTGCCATATGCCGTAGTCTGCCGCACAGGGGTGCGTCCCATGGACTGCTGCATACGAGGATCCGGCTCTGCCGGCGGCGGCGCATCGTCCACTGCATTATATTGGAGAATAATTGCTCCAACGGCGCGCGGACTTGTGCCAATCAGCACTTTCATCCCGTTTGCCAGACGAATCCGCTCGCAAACGTTTCCGCCGACCCGCAATTTATTTAAACTGCCGTTGTCTACCAGTTCCAGCTTGCTGCCCTGCACCTCTAAGTATGCGTGCGTTCTGGAGACAATCGGATATGCCAACACAATGTCGTTCGATTCCAGCCGGCCAATGCTAATTCGCCCGCTGTAAAACGATTCTAAATTGTTCAGGCAGATGGTTTCCTGCTTTTTTCCGTCCACGTAGATGGTCAGATAATGTTTTAACATAACGGAGCCTCCGCAATGATCATCATAATTTTCTTCTATTGTACCGCAGTTTGCAAAACTTGTCAAGTCTTATCCTTTTTCATTGTATGCCAGCCACTTTGGTTTTATGAGGAGACGGCGCCAAGCGCCCGTCCTGCCGCCTTTCATTTTCGGTTTCTCCCCATTAATTCGTCCAGCGTCACATCAAACAGCTCCGCTAATTTTAACAGCTTGTCCAGTTTGGGTTCATTGATTGCATACTCGTATTGTTGGTAGCTACTAAAATTGATTTCCAGCACTTTTGCAACTGCCTTCTGTGTAAGCCCACTTTGAACACGTAATTCCCTCAGCCGCTCCGGAAACGGCGTGGTTTCCTTGGACCAAACGTCCGCTGAAAGTTCTTTCCCGGTAATGATATACTGAACGGTCGTATGATACAATTCCGCCAGTTTAATATATCTTTCACAGGACGGCGTACTAAAATTTCTTTCATAACTGTAATAGGCATTTATGGATAACCCAAGGATTTTACTCACTTGCTGCCCTGATAATCCAGTTTGTGCCCTTAAACTTTTTAACCGTTCGCCAATTGAATCCATCTTTTTTCCTCCTTCATAAAAAAAGTATTGACAATAACTTTTAGTTATGATATAATAATTTACGAGAAAAACATGTATTTCATAAAGGAGATGATACCATGCCAGAATCATTTAAAGAGGAATTTTACGAATGTCTCTTGGAGTATGCATTGGTTGCCAATCAGGAATGGGAACAGTCGCCGCATTACCGTGAGGATCTGGCGCAGCGGCAGTCCCTGCAGGAAAAACTGTTGCAGTTGATTCCGGAACAGAAACGCGCGGAGGCGCAGGAGCTGATAGATGATCTGTACGCCACCTATCACAGCGAATCGGATTTTTTTTATTTGTCCGGCTTTCAGCATGGCGTAAGGCTGCACAAACTCATAGAAGCCCTGTGACGCCCGATTGTTCCTCCATAGTTGACGTGGGACAGGCGGTTGTTTGAAAGAACAGAGATAGCCACCGCTTCGATTTTGCTCTCCGCTCCGCCTAGGAAACGGTGACCGCCAGCCGCCGCAGACGGCACAGCGCGCCAAACACCTCCTGTTTGCGCGGCATTGCCAAAAACTGCGGGCAGTAGCGGCCCGGTACAAGGGACAATATCCCGCCGCGGCGCAGTTCGTCCATAGCAGCGTCCACCGCATCGGACAGCGGTTTGCCCGCGGCATGCTCGTCCAGCCAGCAGAGAATATATCCAATGGCGGCGGCCTGTTCGCCGTCCACCAGTTGTTCCAGATAGCGCAAATCAATGGTTTCCTTGTTAATGGTCAGCGCGTCATGCCCCGCCGTTTTGATTTTGGTCCCGCGGTCACTTTGGGGCAGGGAACCGCGTCCCAGCCGCCGCGCCGCACTCAAGTGCAGCGGCCGGTCGGTATGCAGCTGCAAATGCGACGGCGTTTCGCCCGCCACCGCCTTTGCCTGCCGGGTAATTTCCTTTAATTCATAGCAGTCCATTTGCACAACGGTGTCCGCCGCATGAAAATAGGTGCCGGAACTGCCAACGACTAAAATCGTGGAAATGCCGCGCTGCTCATACAACGGGCGTACCAGCTCCAAAAACGGCGTGATGGGTTCCTTGTCCCGGTGTATCAACTGCTGCATGAGCTCGTCGCGTATCATAAAATTGGTGGCGGAGGTGTCTTCGTCAATCAGCAGCAGCTTTGTGCCGGCTTCGATTGCTTCCGCAATATTGGCGGCCTGCGATGTGCTGCCGCTGGCGTTTTCGCTGCAAAACCGCACGGTATCCCGTCCGCCGGGCAGTCCGCTGATGAATGCGGAAATATCGCAATCTGTGATGGCGCGCCCGTCCTCCGCGCGGATTTTGGCGGCGCTGCCCTCTGTGATGACATATTCCCGCCCGTCGCCGGAAATGTGGTTATATACGCCGCGCTCCAGCGCATGCAGCAGCGTGGATTTGCCGTGATAACCGCCGCCCACCACCAGCGTCACGCCGCGGGGAATGCCCATGCCACGCAACGGCCCATGGTGCGGCAGGTTCAGCGTGACCGCCATGCTGTCCGGCGATGCAAAGGGAATACCGCCGCGCATGGGACGGTCGGAAATTCCGCTTTCCCGCGGCAGAACCGCGCCGTCCGCCACAAATGCCACAAGACCGCGCATTTCCAGTTCCCGTCGGATAGCCGCTTGGTCGTCCGCCAAGTCCACCGCCGCCGCAACTGCGCGCCGGTCCAAATTTTCATAAAACAACGATTGCCGCACAATGTCCGGCAGATACTCAAACAAAATCTTTTCCAGTTCAAACGCCAGTACCGTACGCCCGCGCGCCGGAAAACCGATTTCAAACCGGGCTTCCAGCCGCTCCGGCGTCATTTGCATGGCGGAGCGTTCCAGCACCTCTTGTCCGCAGCGGCTGACGGAGATGCGTCCGCTGCCGCCGCTGCCCGCCGCCTTGCCGGAATAGCGGTACAGGCACCGCGCAAACTGGCGAATAAGATGGTCCTCCAACGCCGTTTTTTTCTCATACGTATCAAACAGGGTCGCGGGAAATCCGTTTTCCTTCGCACTGACGACAACGCGCACCTTGGAGGGCGCCGCAAACGGGTCGCCCTGCACATGGTCGATACAGAGCGTATACGCCGGGAATTTATAATCGCCTGCCAAAGATTTGTAGGCGCCGTAGCTTTTGCCGTTAATGGATTTAAGCAGCTGTTTCAACTCCGCTGCCTGTTTCATGGAAATCCTTCCTTTCTATGCCATGGGGTATGCACCCCGTTTTTTCAGTTATTTTCTTTGGTGGCTGTCAGCCGCACTTATCCTTATTATGGCATATATTTCAGAAAATTGCAAGTCGTCCGTGCAAAATCCTATCATTTCAATAAAAAATAACGCCTTGACAGCGCTTCTGGCGCCATGCCGGTATAAAAAAGCGAACGGCGCATGAACCGGAAGGTCTAGTAGAAAATGAATATCTGAAAATGAAAGCCGCATGAGCGGCGGGAGACGCAAACCCGCCACGCATAAAACGTGGCAACCGACCGAACTGCACAAATAATATCAGCCCGCGTTGTGGCTATTCTAAAATGACATTGCCTAATTTTATGTAGAAGACATACTATTCCGACAAAACAGCTCCCCGCAGGGGCCGTTTGTGGGGGTGCGTGCTGTGTGCCCCGGAGGGGTATGCCCTGTGGGTATGGGGGTAACCTTTTTCACGAGGGGGACTATTTCCAGCCTTCGGCTGTCAAGCCGTCCCCCTCGTAGGGATAACCTTCCCGCCCGCAGGCGGGCCGTTTGTGGGGGTGTGGGGGGAATCGGAACCCCCCACGTTTT
>CBCTHD010000209.1:0-5013 GCA_965146615.1 uncultured Clostridia bacterium | reverse complement strand
GTTTCCCCGCGTGAGATTGACCTGGTAGTCCGTTTCCCGCTTTTCCAACTGGACAACATTGGTATTGCCGCTGGTCCAGGTCAGTGCGGAACCGAAAATGCCCTGCGCCGGCAGCGAAAGCGCCGCCATTGCTTCGTCAATGTCAATCGCCGCCAAATCACCTTCCACCACTTGCCCTGCCGTTGGCGTATAAGCTCCTGTTATCTCCGCAAATCCCGTGCTGCCCTTTTCAAATGCTTCCACATTGATTTTAAGCTGTGTGGTCTGCCGCAGTAAACAAGAAACAGCGTATTCCTCTCCGATTTCCCCGCCGCGCGCAATTTCTTCAAAGCTACCGTCTTTTCCTTTTGCTTCTATGCTGAATGCCGTAATTTTTCCGCTGCTCTCCGGCGCTTCAAACAGTGTCAGATGGGACACTGCAACTTCTTCCGGAAAATCAATGGTAATGGTATAGGGACTCGTGCTTCTGGTGAGATAGGACGTATCAATGTCTTCGTCTAACAGGTTTTCTATCCCACCGGTGCTTGTGCTTTTCCCTGTGGTTTGTACCGCATTGCCCGCCAGCAAATTAGCGCCGCCAAACATGAGACGGAATGATTTTGTAAATGTCTCGCTGCCGAATGCTGCCGTTACAGTAATTGTCGTGACGCCTGTCTGCGTGGTATCCACCGCGCCCGTCTGCGGATTGACCGCCGCCGCATTGCTGCTCTGCCACTGTGCTGCCGCACCCAGCAGGGTTTGCGCAAGCGTGAGATCCTTTGAAACCCGCATCGTTTTTTCATCGGATAGATACGTAAAATCAAACTGCTCCTCCAACAGGTTCACCGCCAACGTCGGACTCATGCGTACCTGTGCGTTGTATAAAGTCAAGCTGCCGCCCTCTCCCGCCGCCTGGATTTGGTCCAGCGCGGTGATGGAGTTCAAACCTTTCACATTATGTAATATTGTTTGCCAGCCCGCGCCGTCGTCCACCAAGGCGTCCAACGTGCCCTGTGTCTGGTTGATTTCAAATCGGAATTTGATGTGTTCGCCCTGGGTAGTATAGCCCCCGTCCTTGCGCCATAGACGCATGGGTGAACCATATGCTACGCTGTAGGTGTCGCCGGTAAACTGGATTTGCGCAAAGGGGGCATCCGGTTGTCCGACGGATACGGTCATGTTTTGTGCATCTTGGGCGGAAAGCTCCACTTCCACCGCGAGCGGCACATCGAGCGAAAAACCGCTTTGCTCCGCCACATTCGCTATCCAAGGCTCCGTTTCCACAGTAACCGGTTGGGTCAGCGTCTCCGCAATCGGAATGTCGTCCGACGCCGCCTTAACTGTTATCGTGAATGCAGTCTCCACTGCCGGAATGTCCGACAATCCCCGAATGGTTGCCCGCGCCGTGATGGTGACCTGCGTATCCTCCGTCTGCCGGTTCACTTCTCCCGTTTCCACGTTGACAACATCAGGCATGTCACTTTCCCAAGTGACATCTGCTGTCAATGCGCCTGATGTAACACTGTCCGGGAGCGGCGCAAACAAATTTCCCGCAACCGCGTCAAAGGGCTGGTCTGTCAAGACGGAGGCATCAATACAATCAGCAAATTGATAATATTGTATATAGTCTCCTGCATCACTTGTGCAATATATTTCAATTTCATAAATAGTCGGGTGGTCGGTATAGCTGTATATTTCCAGCTTGACATAGCGTACACATGCCACAGGGAAATTCAGCGTTGTATTTTTGTTGCTGCCCGAAAGCGTTCCGCTTGTGAGTTCCGTCCAATTTTCCCCATCATCTGACCCCATCAGCCGATACTCCCGTATCCGTGCAGCAAATTCATAAATCAATACCTGGTTAATGGGCTTGACCGCGCCGAGATCCACACAAATCCAACGGCAGTCTAAATCGGGCGCGCCGTCCGATGAATAAGCTGCCCAGCGTGTGCTCATGTCGCCGTCCACCACCATGGAAGTGGCATATGTTGCAGAGTGCTCGCTACTTGCGGTAACAGGCTGGTTAAGCGCCAAATTTTCCGTCCTTGTTAAAACGGGTACTGTCCCTCCGCCGGACACTGTGATTTCATAAAAGGTGGGTTCCTTGGTCCATTCCAAGATGTTGAAACGAACATATTGCGCTTCCACGGAGGTAAACGTAATTTCCGTCCCCAGGTCATTTCCTGTCGCCGCAGTCGTCCAGACCAAATTGTCCTTTGACACCTCCACCGAATATTTTGTCACGCGCGATTCATATTGGTTAAATGTCATCTTATTGATGGTTCGCACCTGCTCCAAATCCACTTGAATCCAATATTCCGATTCATTTGCCTTGGAAGCCCAGCGTGTGGACGCATTGCCGTCAAACGCCATGCCGGCGCCCCACTGCGTCTCATTATCTGCATAAACACTGTTTGTCGTCGCTTGTTTTCCCAGTGCATAATTTTCTTCCTCTGCCGCAGCCGGCAAATAAAACAGCCCGCTCAAAAGCGCTATGCATACAATCAAGCCTAACCCTTTTTTCATGTTTTTTCCTCCCTTGCTTTTCCTCTATTTTTGTTCCTCTAACATTTCCTGATAAATTTCTATATATCTGGAAAGCCCCAGTTCCTCCAGCCGATCGAGATAGGCGTTCCAATCGGTATCCAGCGATTTTTCTCCGCTGACAAATGCCGCCATGGACCGTTCCACTTCACTGTTAATTTGCAGCCGCAGCTGGACAAATTCATTATATTGGTTTGAATCAAAAAAGGAATCCCGAACTGCCTGATCCTTGCCATATGGCTCATAGAGTTCTTTGGTCACCTGATACATGATCTGTTCCGTTTGCTCTCCCGTCGGCTCGACGATCATGCCTTGCCGTATGGTTTCGTCCATATAATAAACACCCATATTCATCCAGCACCTATTTTGCATCACACCGAACGGCTGCAGCCGCGCCCAAATCGCTTGACCGCCGTCCAGTCCGATTTCTCCCGGTTTGGCATACCGCCATCCCTCGCCTTCGAATCCGTTTTGTGCAGTAAACGTCCCTTCTTCCGAATAAAACCAGTCTATCCATTTCATGGCAATTTCCGGCGATTCGCACGCACTGGTGATGTTGATGTCCCACTCTATGCGGTGGTGGTAGATCGGCGTCTGCCGCACGCCGTCCGGTCCCAGCAGCGGCGGGATCGCCACATAGTCCTGATACCGGCTGCTTCCCTCCTCCACGTCTGTAAAAATACCGTACCACATGGCGGGCGCCGCGCCGACTGTAGCCTCTTCGCCGCCCTCCACCATATTTTTCAGCCGTTTGCGGTCTATGATCAGACTATCCTGATGCAGCAGTCCTTCGCCGTACAAACGGTTTAGGTACCGCAGTCCCTCCCGAAAACCGGGCTGGCTTGCTGAAAATACCGCTCTTCCATTTTCCTGCATCACATGCGAGCTGTCAGTATAGACAAACGCATTCATCAAAAATTCGTCATAGCCATTGGTACCCAGTTCGCTGGTTGCCGCCATGGGGATCTCGTCTTGAATGCCGTTGCCGTTGGGATCATTGTCCCGAAAAGCAACCAACATCTGGTAAAATTCTTCCGTCGTCTGCGGGACGCTAAGTCCTAAATTATCCAGCCACTGCCCATTGACCCACATTTTAGAGGGATAACGCGTATGATACACTTCATTGACCAACGGCAGTCCAAAAATCTCTCCGTCCGGCGAGGTGATCCCCTTGCGAATGTCTTCCCGCTCCTGTAAAATCTGTTTCACATAAACCGAATGTTCCTCAATCAGATCCTTCAGGTCCAGCAGGATACCCTGTTTGCCGTAGACTGATTGTTCCAGCTTCCCGATGTAGGTATTCATAATAATATCGGGATAATCACCCGACGCGAACATCAAGTTGATCGCCTGCGCCTGGTCGCCGGTCGCCAACTGCCATTCAATATGTACGCCCGTTTTCTCCTCATACCAAAGTGTGAACTCATTTGTGGTCAAATCCTCCACATATTGCGGCTTTGGCAAATAAACCGACATTGTAACGGGTTCTTTGGTAAGCAGCGATACGCTTTTCTGTTCTTCCTGTCCCGGTCCGGCGCACGCACTGAGCATACTGGCGATCATCACGCCGGCAGCAATCCATTTTCCACATTGTTTCATAGCGTTTTTCTTCCTTTCTCCTGAGTTTATTATACCGTGCTTGCTCGGTTGTAACAAGAAACAAATCTTCCAAAAACCGAACAAATCCTCATTTTTTGAAATAGAAAAAAAGACCTGTTATATGCAAAAACGCAACGAAATAGGCATTTTCAGCATTTGCAGGTCTTTTCCTATGTTGGTCAATTCAATTTTACGATGCGCCGCGGTATCCGCTTGGGCTGACGCCCATTTTTTTCTTAAAAGCGCGCCGGAATGTCACATCGTTAGCGTAGCCTACCATGGAAGAAATCTCTCCGATTTTATGTGTTCCCTCTTCAATCAATTTGCACGCCTGACGAATCCGAAGTTCCTCCAAATAGGTGGAAAAATTTTCTCCCGTTTCCTCTTTAAAACAGGTGGATAAATATTTTTCATTTAAATTAAATTCGACGGACAGTTGCGTAAGAGATAATTTGCTGTCATTGAAATGCTGGGCAATGTATTGCCGCACCCGCTCCATAATGACCGCACTCTTGCTTTTTTTCTGTTTTGACGCCCGGTCACACAGCTGCTTCAGGACTTGGCTCATTTGTTCAAATGCGTCCGTGATGGACCGTCCGCCCTCCGCCGTGGGAATGTCAATCGTCTCTTCCACGCTGCCGTCTTTGCGCAGCGCCTCCTGTACTTTAAGAATGGTCGAAGTAATTTCCTGCGTTAGTTGTTCCACCATGTCCGTGGAAAGCGTTCTATTCAAAAAGTTTTCATTATAAATCTCGTCCAGCGTCCGCACCACTTCTTCATAGTTGCCGACGATGGCATAGTGATAAAGCCGCGTTTCCAAATCCAGCGGGTAATAGAACAAATTTCCCTTCTGCGGCAGGTCGTCGTACCACAAAATACTTTTTCTGTGCC
>CBCTHD010000208.1:0-5022 GCA_965146615.1 uncultured Clostridia bacterium | reverse complement strand
ATACTTATCAAAAAAATACATTCATATTGCGACAATATTTATACACGATTTATAAACTAACCGTTTAGTTAGTTTAATTATAGCATCAAAAATACATTTTGTCAAGTTTTTTATTCATTCTTTTTTAATTTTTTGTGCAAAATGATTTAAAACACCTATCTAAGTTACAAAAATTCGTCTGTACTCTGATCTTTCTCCTTATCTTTTTGCGAAAAGGGAATCCTTTTATTGCTTTAGAAGTGATAAAAACTAAACCACCTGTCCATTGGACAGGTGGTTCAGCCTTTTAACACTATTTTATTTCTATCTGTACTGCCTTCATCGCACAAAGTGCAATATTATGGCTTTCCGCTGTAACTCCGGCGCAGCAAGAGCTATCCACCGATATATTCATTTCAGGAAATGCAGCTTTTAAAATCATTGCATTGGATATAACACAGATATCCGTACACAATCCGCAAAGTTCGATTTCCTCTATATTTTCTCCGATATTTTTAATAATTTCCGGCAAATCAATACTGCCAAACGTGAAGTTGTCAACTACTTCGTTCACATATGGCTTCAATTCATCACAAATCTGCCATCCCTCCGTATCCTTAATACAGTGGTTTACTGGAAGTTTTTTGCCCTCCTGGGTTTCCAAATAATTTTCAAAATGCGTATCTCTTGTAAAGATTACCTTTCCTGCGAAGTTTTTAACCTTCTCTACCACATTAGGTACAATCTTTTGTGCCATGTCACTACCCAGGCTTCCCGTGATGAAATCACGCTGCATGTCTACCACGATTAAAATTTTCATTCCTATTCTCCCCTTTCCTCAAGTATATGATTTGCTTCCGTTTCCGTTATGTATTCCAATTCTACCATGCAATCTATCACCTTGTCCTGTCTTTGATAGGCAAGTTCAGGATTTACATTAAGCGAATATACTGATGGTGCGTTTGGGATTCCAACAAGTAATGTACACTCATAGTCCGTCATTTCCAACGGCGTTTTATTGAAGTATCCTTGCGCAGCATCATATATACAGTAATATCCACTTCCGTAGTAAATCCCATTCACATAAAATTCAAGTATATCTTCTTTCTCATATTCTCGCTCTATCTTCATAGCCATAAATATTTCCGCGATTTTTCTCTGCGCGGTATTGTCCTGCGGAAAGTATAAATTCTTGGCAAGCTGTTGGGAAATTGTGCTGCCACCTTCCAGCAGCTCCCATGCCTTAATATCGTTGTATATCGCCCGTGCGGTCCCAATAATATCAAACCCATTATGTTTATAAAATCTTCTATCTTCAGTCGCGACCAGTGCTTCAAAATATATCTTTGGTATTTCTTCAGACGCTGTGTAATTTTCTTTGCTTTGCAGTTCAGCAATGGCAGATTCCACTGGCTTCTCGACAAGGGCAGCTTGGTATTTATCATAACCCCCTTTGATCTGTATTCCACCCACTGCTAAAAGAATAACAAGAATAAACACCAGGAATCTTTTTATTTTTTTCAAAAAACATCCCTTCTTTTCGTTTATTTCATTTAGAAACATTCCTTCAACATTTTAAGAATATCTTCATCGTCATCTCTTTTATAGCAGCCCCCTGGATTATTGATCCTGCTATTTTCGGCAACATTTCTTTCGTTGCTCCGATTTCTATAAAAGCTGCCGTACCGTAATTTTAAACTTCTTGGCACTTTCTTCTCTAAAGAAAGTGCATTTGTCTTTATTATGCTTCAATTATTTGGTTATGTCAATACCTTTATATCTTTTTCTCAGCTTTCATCTCTCCCAATATGACTTGATTACATCATAGGAGTTTTCTTTGCTCAGAGCTTAAGCCTTTTTACCCACCTGCTAAGCAGGTGGGTGTCTATACAATAAAATACCGGAAGCACTTGTTGTTCAACAAGTGCTTCCGGTATCCTCTTTATTTTTTCTTCTGGCTCTGCAATCGGTCTAACGCTTCACCAAACCGTTGGAAATGAACGATTTCCCGTTGCCGTAAGTATTTGATGACATTATTTACATCCGGGTCGTCTGACATGCGCAGGATGTTGTCATAGGTTGCTCGCGCTTTCTGTTCTGCTGCCATATCTTCTACCAGGTCTGCGATCGGGTCGCCTGTTACCTGGAACGTTGCTGCGTCAAAAGTCTGTCCGGACGCAGCAACCGGATAAACCCCTTTCCTATGGTCAATATAATATTGAGCAAAGGGACTGTTTTCAATTTCTTTTGATGTTGCATTTTTTGTCAGTTGATGTACCAGCGTGCTGACCATCTCTAGATGTGCCAGTTCTTCCGTGCCGATGTCCGTCAATATCCCTTTACAGACATCATCAGTCATGGAAAAACGCTGGGATAGATAACGCAGCGATGCGCCCAGTTCACCATTTGGTCCGCCATATTGGCTGATGATGAGCTGTGCCAGCTTTGGATTTGCGTGTTTAATTTTTATTGGAAATTGCAGTTTCTTTTCATATTGCCACATAAATGATAGGTACCTCCCATTGCGCTTTGCGCTCAAATTTGATAAATTTTAGTTTTCCCAAGGCCATGGTCCTTCAATCCAGCACCATTTGTCCAGAGAACGACATTCGTTGGGCGAAATCGGTCCATATTTTTGTACATATTCTGCGCGCAGCTCCATTGCCTTTTCCGCAACGCTTTTATGCATTTCCAGCGCCTTCATATCCATCGGGTGTGTATCTAAAAACAAGTTTAGTTCTTTTTCTACAAAATCATAGGTCATGAGCTGTTTCATCAGTTCATCTCTATCCATTGCATTAATCGTCATTGACAATTCCTCCATTACTATTACTTAGTTGCCTATCGGACCATAAACTTCCATTGGAATATTTAGGTCCTGAAACAATGTACCATTTCGAAATGCATCCTCCGGCGAATAAAGATTTTCAAAAACCTGCGGAAGAACATAGGCATATCCCAGCCGCATTTGAAGCGTAGGAGCCATTTCATTCATAATTTCTTGCATATAGAAAATTCATCCTTTCTAACAAAAGCATTTTGCATGATACTTCATACAATAACATAATATGCTTTTGTCCATACAAATGTTATATCTAATCATATTAATAAAGAAATATAGCTAAAAAACATATATTAAAAGTGAAAAATATTACAAATAAATCTGTTTTATTTTGTCTAATCTGCCGATTGCACAAATGACAGAATTATAATATAATAATATCAATTTCATAAGTTTATGAAATACGATGAAGAGGAAGAGTAGTGTCTTGGAAGCAGTTCAGAGAGCTGTTGGTTGGTGTGAAACAGTTGTGGAATTGACATGAACTGGCCTCGGAGTAGCAAGCTGAAAGATAAGTAGGCGTCGCCGGCACCTGACCGTTATCACAAGGAGGATATAAGGCTTTTGAAAAAGTCCGTATTCGCAGAGCGCATAACCAGTGGAGTTTTGTTGACTGGTAATGAATTAGAGTGGTACCGCGTAAGCATTTTGTCTTTCGTCTCTATAGAAGAGATGAAAGGCTTTTTTTATTACCGGAAAAATCTACTATAGAAAGGAAGATCTGTCTTATGAAAAACGTAGAAAAATATACCCGCGGCTTCTTTATGCCGCCCGAACCCTGTAATGACTGGGTAAATAAAACTTATATTGAAAAAGCACCCATCTGGTGCAGCGTCGACTTGCGCGACGGAAACCAGGCACTTGTTGTACCGATGAGCCTGGAAGAAAAACTGGAGTTCTTTCAGTTCTTGGTGAAACTCGGATTTAAGGAAATCGAAGTAGGCTTCCCAGCCGCTTCTGAAACTGAATACCTTTTTTTGAGGACGTTAATTGAACAAGATTTAATTCCGGACGACGTTACCATTCAGGTGCTGACTCAGTCTCGCGAACATATCATTCGGAAAACCTTTGAAGCGCTTAAGGGTGCAAAAAAAGCGGTGGTACACCTGTACAATTCCACCTCAGTGGCGCAGCGAGAACAGGTATTTCGCAAATCCAAAGAAGAAATCATTGATATCGCTGTTTTTGGCGCTAAATTGCTGAAGGAAATTGCAGCAGAAACCGAAGGGGATTTTCAATTCGAATACTCTCCCGAAAGTTTTACCGGGACAGAAATGGAATTTGCGCTGGACATCTGTAACCGCGTTTTGGACATTTGGAAGCCCACCGCGGATAACAAGGTGATTATCAATCTGCCTGTAACCGTAGAACTTTCCATGCCGCATGTATATGCCAGTCAAGTAGAATTCATGTGTAAGCATTTAAATAACCGCAAAAACGTGATTGTGTCTCTGCATCCGCACAATGACCGCGGCTGCGGCGTTGCAGATTCCGAACTTGGTCTGTTGGCCGGTGCGGACCGTATTGAAGGCACGCTGTTTGGCAACGGCGAACGAACCGGAAACGTGGATATTATTACGCTGGCATTGAATATGTTTTCCCAAGGGGTTGACCCGCAGTTGGACTTTGAAAATATGCCGGAAGTGACACAAATGTATGAAAAACTGACCGGTATGAAGGTCTACGAACGCCAGCCGTACGGTGGAAAACTTGTCTTTGCAGCATTTTCCGGCTCTCATCAAGATGCCATCGCAAAGGGTATGAATTGGCGTCAGGAGTAGTATTGTCAGCATTTGACAGTCCACTATCTGATGATTGACCCACAGGATATTGGACGCGAGTACGAGAGCGATGTGATTCGCATCAACAGCCAATCCGGCAAAGGCGGCATTGGATATTTGATGGAACAGAATTTTGGCTTCGACCTGCCTCCCAAAATGCGGGAAGATTTCGGCTATGTCGTCAAAGGCGTATCCGACCACCAGCACAAAGAACTCAAGCCGGATGAAATAAAAGACATTTTTATGCAGGAATATGTCAATCTCACCTCTCCCATTCAACTAATCCATCATCGCTTTGAACATGCCGACAACGACATGATGCGCGTTGATTTGGAAATTGAAAAGGATGGGCAAAAACTGCAAATTAGTACACTAGGAAACGGACGTTTGGATGCAGTCAGCAATGCTCTCCAGGAAAGT
>CBCTHD010000207.1:0-5028 GCA_965146615.1 uncultured Clostridia bacterium | reverse complement strand
TTTTCTATTTGGCGTGTAACAAAAAAACCCTCGGAGCCATACAGCTTCAGGAGCTTTGTGTCAAGGGCTACAAAAAGATATTTTCGGTATCGCGATTGGTGGGAGGCTGAGCTCCAGCGGCTCGTAAAAAGCTGGTAACAAGCTGAAGCGGTGTAAGCGCGTTTATCAGTGAACAACAACTACGAGGAACAATGAAGCGGCGACTGATTTTTCTTTTAAATATAGAATCGTTTTAGTGAATTTCTTCATGAAAGAAAAAATTAATTTTAGTTGTCTTTTACTCATCCGCTACATTCTTTATTAACAGGCCTTTTGCACAAGCATATTTGATTAGTTGGGACTACAGCAATGATATAATTTCTCTGTGTGTATAGCAGCCGAAAAAACTTCTTTGCCAGATTTCTTCCGTTTTCTATGCGATTGTATCATATACATTCTTATTCATCAACGTCTTTTGTCATTTTATAAATAACACATTCCAACAATCTATAGATATAATATTACACGCAAAGGTAGTGAGTATAAATGTATGAAGATGAATTTCCGTTGCGATTAGCGCAACTAAGAAATAAAAAGGGTGTTTCCGCCCGTGATATGAGTTTATCTCTAGGACAGAACCATGCATATATCAATAATATTGAAAGCGGGAAGGCTCTGCCTTCGATGACGATATTTTTCTATATTTGTGAATATTTGAATATCACGCCAGCCGACTTTTTCGACATAAATTCCAAGAACCCAGTAAAGCTAAAAAACTTGATTGAAGATTTGAAGCATTTAGACGATAGACAGCTTGAAAGTATTTCAGAAATAGTAAAAGGCTTAGTTAAACAATCAGGATAATGTATTAGAGAACAGCCATCCGTCTGGATGGCTGTTCTCTAATGTTAAGGATTAAACCTTAATTACCTGAGTGTAAACCATGCGCCTGCTTCTTCTCGCCAATGATTCGTTTCAGCTTCCGGTCAATATTTTCTCATGATACTATACACTCCCGGCGGCCTGCCGGGGAGGTCCTAAAAAAGGGCGCACTTCCCCCTTGGATTTTGAGGGCTTGAAATCGCCCTTGGAGGTATTCGTCAATTTATCTATTTCAAGGCCAGAAACTTCTACACTTCCGATAACAGGGAAAAAGGCCGTAAAACGCAAAAAAGCGGGGCCTCCGGCCTGAATTTTCAGGCGGAAGCCCCGCTATGACGGATTTTGCTGCGGTTTACTGTTTGGACATCTACGGTAAAACCGTTTTTCGGATTTTGCTCCAAAAAGCCCGCAAACCCGCATGAATACTGAAAAAATGGAGTGACATCTTTTTTGTCACTCCATCATGGTGCCGGTGGTCGGACTCGAACCGACACGGTATCGCTACCAATGGATTTTGAGTCCATCACGTCTGCCAATTCCATCACACCGGCATGTTATATTGGAACTTAATAAAGTATACTATATGGCATAGAAAAATGCAAGAATTTTTTTGCAGTCGATAGGATTAAATGGCTCCGGCAATAATATTATAATTTTTTATTATTTGACTTGACAAAATAATTTTGCAGATGGTATAATAGCATACGTTGTAAATGCGCGAGTGCTGGAATTGGCAGACAGGCACGTTTGAGGGGCGTGTGTTGTATGACGTACGGGTTCAAGTCCCGTCTCGCGCACCAAATCAAAGTGCAAACTTTGATACAAAAATAGCTCTCCATAACGGAGGGCTATTTTTGCGTTTATGCCCGGAAAACCTGTATTTATGCGGCTTCCGGGCTTTTCTTTTTTCGGCGGCAATGCAATTTCCAGCCCCTCTTTCCGCGCTTTCCATAGTGGAACGATAGAGGGGTGAAAATCTCTCAATTTTGCACCCACCCCGAAAGGGAATCGAAAGAAAAACATATGGCCGAGGAAATGTGAAAAATGTTCCTCGGCCATATACTTTTTAACGCCTGTTTTTATGCCCGCTCGAAAGGCTCTCCGCAATCCTCGCAGATCACATTGACCTCCCGCATTGCCCGAATGATGGTGCCGCAGCAGGGGCAGACATATTTGTCGTGCTTCTCGATATGTCAGCGCCAATTGTAAAATGAAAAAACGCCACGAACCTGTAAAAACGTATTTATGCGGGTTCCCGGCGTTTTCCTATCCCTCAACCGGCCTAAAATTATCTTGTAGGAGAGAGAAAAATTCTACTATTTTTTAATTTATCATTTTTTCTTCTGTCAGATCTGTAGAAATTTCCGGTAGTTTCATAGATAAGTCAACGAATTTTATAACACGGAAATATCACCTTAAAAAATTGGTATTTAAAGAATACCGTCCTGCCAAAGCTGAAAGCGTAGCTTGCCGACACAAAAGGGATTTTCAAAAGGAAAGAGCGCAAAGCCCTCACAGCGCAGATACAACAGACCGAGAAGAAAATCACCGAAAAACTGGATAGACTGCCAGAAGTCTTAAAAGAGGACGGTTATCCTGATGTGCAGGCGTTTATGGCAACTTACCACAAAGCGGAGGTTGTCGTAGAACAGTACAACCGCAGTCTTGTCGAGTAAGAGCGTCAGGTCGAGGAAAATTGCAGACATCCCAAACCGTCCGAAAAAAAGCGTCAGGGACAGGAGCAGGTAGTTACAGGAGCGAGGCAGACAGAAGCCACGCAGAAAGAAATCCAGCCGATAGGCATAGAAAAAACCGCCGTTATGGTCTTACCCATACACGACGGCATACATAGTTGTTAGCGCTTCTACTTTTGAATTACAGTTATCTGCAAATCCTTCGCATTAATGAGCGTTTCCTGTTTGCAATTTGGGCAGTATAAGGGAAAGTCGGTATCTTTTCTGACTTTATTATGTGTTTTCCTGCCACAGATGGGACAAATCAGCTATCCCGAAGTAGACATATCCATTTCCATAAAACTTACAATAACTCTAAAATCAGCTTGATAAGCATTGCAACAAAGATAACACCGCCGACTCCGCTGATAATTCCGTAGATTTTCACCGACTCCTTATCCCGCTTTTCTTTTACAAGATAGTATATACCTGCTCCAGCAACCAAAGCACCGATTAACATACCAATAATTGAAATAATCATTTCCTTTTCCTCCATTTTAACAGCAATGCTGAATTTATAATGACAAGCACCGAGCCTGCATTGTGAACAAGCGCACCGACAACAGGATTTAAAATACCTGTCATAGCAAGCACGATTGCAAGAAAGTTAAGTCCCATCGAAAAACTCAAGTTAAGCTTTATCGTGGTCATCATCCGTTTGGAAAGCGATATTAAGTGCGGAAGTTCCTTTACTTCATCGTCCACCAGTACAATATCAGCGGCGTCTACTGCAATATCGCTTCCAATCCCGCCCATTGCAATACCAACCGCTGCTTTTTTTAAGGCGGGGGCGTCGTTAATGCCGTCGCCAATCATACAAACAGACTGTTCGTTCTCTTGATATTTTTCAATCAACTTCAACTTATCTTCAGGCAGACAGTTTGCATACACCTCATCTATGTTAAGCTGCTTTGCAATGCTGTTTGCAGAGTTCTTGTTATCGCCTGTCAAAAGTACAGGCTGAACGCCGCAGCTTTGCAGAGCGTTAATCATTGCGCCGCTTTCTTTTCGGATTGTATCAGACAATACAAGATACCCGATAACCTCGTTTTCTGCGGCTATGTAGGTTACTGTGCTGCCGCTGTTCAAAAAACCTTGAATTTCAGGATTTGTCTGGCAAACAATTTTATTCTCGTTCATCATATCCATATTACCCGCAAGAATACGCTTCCCATCTACAAAAGCGCATACGCCCCTCCCTAGCTGCATTTCAAAACCTGTCGCTTTTGAAATGGGGTTATCTGTGTGCTGTTTGTAACAATTCACAATCGCCTTTCCAAGCGGATGTTCAGAAAACTGCTCCGCAGCGGCGGCAAGAGAATAGATATTCCGTTCTGTGTAGCTCTCCGAAAGAGATTTTACCGCAATGACTTTCGGCGTTCCGTAAGTCAGCGTTCCTGTTTTATCAAAAGTGATTTTTGAAGCCTTTGACAGCCGTTCCAAAGCATCTCCCTCACGTACAAGGAAGCTGTGCTTTGTAGCGTTGCCAATCGCCGCCATAATCGCAGTAGGCGTTGCAAGCACCAAAGCGCAAGGGCAGAATACAACAAGAATTGTAACCGCACGGATAATCTCTCCCGTTATTGCCCAAGTAAGGGCGGCGGCAGTCAGAGCAATTACAACAATCCAAGTAGCCCATCTGTCCGCCATACCGACAATCTTTGCTTTTCCTGCATCCGCCGACTGCACAAGGCTAATCATTCTCTGAATAGAGCTGTCCTCGCCAACCTTTGTTGCCCTCATCTCAAAAGTGCCAAATCGGTTTACTGTTCCGCTTGATACCTCATCGCCAACCGTCTTATCGATAGGGATAGGCTCGCCTGTCATAACCGCTTGGTCAATCGAAGTCTGTCCCGAAGTGATAACACCATCAACAGCAATTCCTTCGCCCGGCAGAACACGGAGAATATCTCCGATTTTCACCTCGCTTGCAGAAATAACGGTTTCGGTGCTGCCACGGACTACCCGTGCTGTCTGCGGCGTCAGCTTTACTAATTTCTCAATACCTGCTCTTGCTTTTGCTACGGTTAGATCCTCAAGCAGAGCGCCGATTTGCATAATAAAGGCAACCTCGCCTGCCGCAAAATCCTCGCCAATACAGACAGAAGCAATCAGCGCAAGTGATACCAGTACATCCGCTTTAATATCAAACGCTGTGACAAGCCCAATAATCGCTTCTAAAATAATCGGCACACCACACAAAATGATTGAAACCCAAGCAATATTGAAAGGCAAAAAATCCAATATGCCTGTCAGACTGAAAATAAGAGCAACGCCCGAAATAACAAGGAGTGTTATGTCTTTTTTCGTGCCGCCAATTTCAAGCAAGTGTTCAAGTTTTCCCATAAATGATTTCATAAAAATCCTCCGTTTTATACCTTATGGGGTATAGGTATAAAATACCATAAGGGGTATAGGTTTGTCAAGAGGATAA
>CBCTHD010000206.1:0-5029 GCA_965146615.1 uncultured Clostridia bacterium | reverse complement strand
TCAACGAGGGCGAATTCCACAGAAAAATTGCCGGTGTGAAAGATGTACAACAAATCATGCGGGTAAGATGTCAAGATTAATAATGAGGAGGAAGCATAGTGGCGTTAATTGTACAGAAATTTGGTGGCAGCTCGGTGGCAGACAAAGAACGAGTGATGCGGGTTGCAAACAGAATTGTTGATACGTATAAGGAAGGAAATTCCGTGGTGGTGGCAGTATCCGCCCAAGGGGACACAACGGATGAGTTAATTGAAAAAGCAAAAGAAATCAATCCGAATGCCTCTAAGCGTGAAATGGATATGTTGCTGTCTACAGGGGAGCAGATTTCTATTGCATTGCTTGCGATGGCAATTGAAAGTTTGGGGTATCCGGTGATTTCGCTGACAGGACGTCAGGCAGGTATCAAATGTGATGCCACATACGGAAGTGCGAAAATCAATACAATACAGGTGCAGCGTTTAAGAAATGAATTGGATCAGAAACGCATTGTTATTGTAGCGGGATTTCAGGGAATCAATAAAACAGATGATGTTGTAACATTGGGACGCGGCGGCAGCGATACTACGGCAGTGGCACTGGCGGCGGCGCTGGGCGCAGATGTGTGTGAAATTTTTACAGATGTGGAGGGCGTCTATACCGCGGATCCCAGAATCGTGAAGGATGCAAAAAAACTGGATGATATTTCTTATGATGAAATGCTGGAACTGGCGAGTCTGGGCGCAAATGTACTGCATAACAGATCGGTGGAGATGGCGAAAAAATACAATGTGAATTTGGTTGTGCGCTCGAGTTTTAACCGGGAGCCGGGAACAGTTGTGAAGGAGGTAAACAGCGTGGAAAAGATGTTGGTGAGAGGCGTAACAAGAGATAATGACGTGGCGAGAATTGCGTTGCTGGGAATAGAGGACGCACCGGGCGAAGCGTTTAAGATATTTTCACTGTTGGCAAAGCATAATATCAATGTGGATATTATATTGCAGTCCATTGGAAGGGATACGAAGGACATTAGCTTTACCGTGACGGAAAGCAATTTGGAAAAAGCAATCAAGCTGTTGGAAGATAACAAGGATTATATTGGGTATCATGAACTGAAACAGCGCAGCGACGTGTCCAAAGTGTCCATTGTTGGCGCGGGAATGGTTAACAATCCGGGTGTTGCGGCGCAAATGTTTGAAGCGCTATATGACGCGGGCATCAATATTCATATGATTTCCACATCGGAAATCAAAGTGTCTGTTTTGGTGAACCGCAAAAATGCGGAACGTGCCGTTGCAGCAATCCACGATAAATTTCACTTGGGTGAATAAGGAATAGGTATTAAAAACAGCGTACGAGAGTGCGCTGTTTTTTTATGGTTGCAATAGAGTACGGTAGTATGTTAGCGATGGCGTATAGTTCAGTTAATCTTGTAAGGGATACCATCTACTTGCCACGAGCTTATGGCTACGACAGCCGCAAAGTGTAAAATTGCCGTACCCAAGCCGGATATTTTTCGTATTCTTTTGCTTCTGCAATGCGAGACAGCGTTCTTTTGCCAACGCGCCGATCCATAATTGCGAGTATCTTGATAATATAGTTCTCGGACTCCAGTGCACATTGGATGGGGAGGCTGCGAAATTGCAGCGCAGCATCTAAAAAATCCATATTACAATATGTGCAGTCAGCATCCCATGTCGGTTTCAGTTTTACTAACATATCTTGATAAGAAATGCCCTGTTTTGCTTTATCAAAAGATGAAATATCATTTTCTTGATGAAATGTCTCTATCCATGAAAAACAGACAAGTTCTTTTTTGTCTAGTAAAATTGCCGCCCGGCCATAGGAATTATGAACATTGTGATAATAGGTCAGAAAATAGGAAATTCGATGCTTGAATTCATCGCACAGTAAACGAGTTAATTGTTCGCGAAGCCCTGCCCAAGATTTGTAATGTTCCATATATGCACTCCAATCTAAGAATAACAATATATTGGACTTGCTGATTGTACCTAGAGCGAGAACTGCTGTCCTTCATAGACAACAGTTTATGAAGCAGAAGGTGATTTCCGAAGGAGCAACAGGCTGAGCAGCATCATGATGGGAAAAACGATTGCAAAGCCCAGTCCAAACTTGAGTGCACCGGAAGAGGTTGCAGCTTCAGAAGCGTCGGAGATGAAACCGACAAGACCGGGACCGCCGGCACAACCGACGTCACCCGCCAAAGCCAGCAAGGCAAATAAAGCAGTTCCACCGGTGGGACAGGTTAGGGAAGAAAGACTCAGTACGCCAGGCCACATGATGCCAACAGAGAAACCACATAAGGCGCAGCCTGCCAAGGATAGCAACGGATACGGTGCAAAAACGGCAATTAAGTAGCTTGCAATACAAAGCAGGGCGCTGGCGCACAGCAATGCTTTCAGTGAGCAGCGGCCGCCGAATTTACTATACAACAAGCGAGAAAGTCCCATAAGTGCGGCAAAGAGACAGGGACCGAGAAGATCCCCCGTCGTTTTGGAGACGTGGAGTCCTGTTTCTGCAAATAAAGAAGACCATTGCGACATCGCTTGTTCAGCAGCACCCGAGCATATCATAAGAATGAGAAACACCCAAAACGCTTTTAATCCAAATAGGTGGCGAAATCCTTGCGGCTGTTCACTACCGGGCAAGGTATAGAGCGGCACTTTGGAAAATAAAACGCAGTTCAGCAAAGGGAGAATTGCCCAGAGTATGGGAAGTAGATACCAGTGTTCTAATCCGGCACACACAAAGAACAAGGTAGACAACAAAACGACGCTCACGTGACCGACGCAGTAAAATGCATGAAGCAGTCCCATTGCAGCTACTTTGTTTTCAAGGGGCAATGCTTCGACAATGGGACTGGTCAAAACTTCAAGCAGACCACCGCCAAAGGCGTACAATATTACGGCAATTAACAGCCCGGTATAGGCGTTTGGAAATAGAAAAGGGAAAATACCTAGTCCAATTAAGCCTAGCGCAGAACAAGCGTGACCGAGCATCTCTGAAAAACGGTATCCGATGCGGTCGGAAAATTTTGCAGCAAAAAAATCTGTGATGATTTGAACAGTAAAATTCAGTGTCACTAAAAATCCAATTTGCTCTAAGGTTAGCCCAAATTGACGTTGAAATGTCACGAATAAGAGCGGCGCTAGATTGTTATTGGCAGCTTGGGTGATGGTGCCCAAGTAACAGGCAATTTGCTTATGTTTTATTTGTAATTGCATAAAGTAAGTTCCCCTTTGACGTTGCTGTAACTTTCTGTTCTTATGTCAGTTTGTAATAATGGTATTATAATCCATTTTTTTGCTGAAAGCAATCACTTTTTGAAAAAACAAAAAGATTTTTACAGCAATCACTTGTGAAATAGCGGGGAATATGGTAAAATACTATCATGACACAATGAAAGGGAGAAGAAACATGGATTTTTTTAATGAAAATTTAGTACCGCGCAAAAAAACAGGGAAAGATGCCATCATTATTGTTGGTGTTATTTTGCTTGGCATTGTGCTGACATGCGCCCTCGCTTTGTTTTTGTTTGGAATGCCCATTGTAGGACAGTTTGTGCTATTGCTTATTGCTGGGGTCTGGTATGTCGCCTATAAATTAATTTCCAGACGGAGAGTGGAATTTGAATATATTGTCACCAATGGCGATATGGATGTCGATAAAATTGTGGCAAAACGTAAGCGTACTCGTCTGCTCTCTGTGAACGCAAAAGAAATTGAAGTAATGGCGCCTATAGACGACCCTAATTTTCAGCGTGATCAGCAGAATATAAATATCATGGAACGTTTGGATGTTTCTTCCGGAGACCCACAAGCACGGCGTTATTTTGCTGTATTCATGAAAGAGGGAAAACGGACGCTGATTATTTTTGAACCAACGCGCAAAATGCTGGCAATCTTCAAACGTTATCGTCCCCAGAATATTCATCTGGCGCCGGAAGATGTGGCAGAGGTATGATAGCTGGGGTTGGAACGGATATTATTGAAATTGATCGGATTGCACGCAGCATGAAAAAGGAACGGTTTCTGTTAGACTACTTTGGCGAAAAGGAACGGTTGATGCTGCAAGAGAGAAAGTTTCGGGCAGAATCGGTCGCGGCAAATTTTGCTGTCAAAGAAGCGTTTGCCAAAAGCATAGGTACGGGCGTGCGCGGCTTTTTGTTGCGGGAGGTTCAAGTTCTGCGGGGGCCATTGGGTGAGGTGTTTTTACAGCTGGATGGAAAAGCGGCAAAGCAAGCGGCGGAACGCGGCATGACATGCTTTCATGTCAGTGTGTCGCATTGCAAAGAATACGCAGTTGCAACAGTGATTGCGGAACAGTAAGAAGGTGAGTTGCATGAAACGGCTCGTAACAGCAGCGCAGATGAAACGCTTGGATGCTTTATGTGCATCGGAAGCGGGTATCAGTGGACTGATGTTAATGGAAAATGCGGCGTTGGAAGCGATCCATGAAATGGAGCGTTATTTTGGCGCGCTGGAGAGACGGCAGTTTATCATTGTTTGTGGCAAAGGAAACAATGCCGGAGACGGATTTGCCATGGCACGCCATTTGATGAATCGCGGCGGCAAGGTGGAGATTGTATTCTTAAACGAAGTGGGAGATTTGCCGCCTGATGCACGTGTCAATTACGAAATAGTACAGAACATGAAGATTACTGTCAGCGGAGAGTTCCCGGCGGAGGTGGAGCAGGACGCGGTCATTGTGGACGCGATTTTTGGCATTGGCGTGCGCGGAGAAATTACGGAACGCACATACCGCAGCGCAATCGAATGGATTAATCAGAGCGGCGTTCCGGTGGTGGCAGTGGATATTCCCAGCGGGATTGACGCGGACCGCGGCAGCGTTTGCGGGTGCGCGGTCAAAGCGGATTTAACCTGTACGTTTGCATTTTGTAAACCGGGGTTGACGATGCTGCCGGGTGCCGCATATGCGGGAAAAGTTGTGGTCTGCAACATTTCTACACCGGATTATGTGGCGAGGATGGAGCCGGCAGATGCATTTTTATTAGAGGATGATTGTTTACAGC
>CBCTHD010000205.1:0-5088 GCA_965146615.1 uncultured Clostridia bacterium | reverse complement strand
GCATCACCGCTGCAAGTGTTACGCTAATCCTTTGTTTCATGGTTTCTCCTCCTTTTCTTCCATCATTCTCCCATGTTTTTTGTTCGTTATTACGTCTATCCTTTTAGTGCATCATCCCCTTATCATTTGTCAATATATATGAAAAAAGACCACAGGAATCCCTTGGCCTTTCTGGTCTGTTTAACATTTTTTTGCAGTTCCAAAATAATGTCGTCATACTTGTTTCTCCTACCGTTTATTTTAATTCTAATTTACTATTATTATACAATTTCTCCCTTATACTTTCAATACAAAAATTATACAATTTTTTTGATTAGTTTTGTGTGAAAATTATAAATACCCTTTGCCTTGTTTTTATATTCGTCTTACTGAAATCACCTTTTTCTGCAAACCGCTCTCCAACTACAGATATCTTTCTCACTGCTATAAAAGAACGAAATTTAATAACATCTTAATTTTAGTTCTTTTATCTTTTCACCGTTTTAATATAGATTATGTTATGATAAAGACAGAAGGAGGAATAGAACATGTCAGGCCTTGTAAATACATTTCACAAATTTGAAAAAAAATTTGATAAGTATGCTTTACGGCTTTCCATGTGTCACCCGTATCTATTCTTCTTGGCAATTTTTATTGGTGCACCATTATTTGTGCTTTGTTCCGTGTGCATTTGCACCATGATAATTGTTTTGCCTGTATCGCTTATCATGGGTTGGATGTAGAGAAACAGCAAGGCATTCAAATATCAATAAGGAGGAAAAACAATGCAAGCGATTGTATCCATCTGCGGTCTAGCCGCAGCAGTATTATTAATTTATTATGTTTATATATTAATGAAGGGAGATGAGCAGTAATGAATACTGTTTTGCAGTATATACTGTACCTTGTGATTTTAGTTGTTCTTGCCATACCGCTGGGAGACTATATGAAAAAGGTTATGAACGGCGAAAAAACGTTCTTGTCAAGAGTACTGACACCATGCGAAAATGCGGTATATAAGATTTTACGGATTAACAAAAAAGAACAAATGACTTGGAAAAAGTATGCTCTGAGTGTGCTCATTTTTTCAGGCATCGGCCTTGTATGTTTGTTTTTGCTCCAATTGCTCCAAGGCGTTCTCCCTGGAAATCCGCAAGGCCTATCCGGCGTCAAATGGGACTTGTCATTTAACACTGCGGCGAGCTTTGTTACCAACACCAACTGGCAGGCATACAGCGGCGAATCTACCTTAAGCTACCTTTCACAAGCGCTGGGACTTACCGTACAAAACTTCGTTTCAGCGGCAACAGGCATTGCGGTACTCTTTGCTATGATACGAGGCTTTGTAAAGGTAACATCTGAAGGCTTGGGCAGCTTCTGGGTAGATATGACGAGAATTGTCATTCACATTTTGATACCCTTAAATCTCGTAATCGCACTTTGCCTTATTGGTGGAGGCGTAATCCAGAACCTGAAAGGCAATGAAACGGTATCGCTTCTTGAGCCGATTGCAGTAAGTGCGGAAACCTTTGCCGTAGATACAGATAACAAGATGATAGAGAACGCTGAAATTGATACAGAAAATAGCGTGGTAACTGTAGACGGTAAGGTTGTGGAAAATGCAACAATCATTGTGGAGGGCGATGTACTCGGGAGTTATAAACAGGGCAGCAGCGTGCTGAACAGCGATGTTCTTGCAAATTCTGAAATCAGCGGTATATCTGAAGACAGCAGAACAGCAGTTGTCAATTTTGCCGTTCAAACAATTGCAGTAAATATTGTAACAGAGCAATTTGTTCCCATGGGACCTGCTGCAAGCCAGGTTGCAATTAAACAGACTGGTACTAACGGCGGTGGATATATGGGCGTAAATTCAGCACATCCTTTGGAAAACGCAAATCCGTTTACAAACTTACTGGAAATGATTTCTCTTCTTCTGATCCCCGCCGCGCTTTGTTTCACCTTTGGAAAAAGCGTTAAAAATAAAAAACAGGGTGTTGCAATATTTATGGCAATGTTTATCTGCCTCGTTATTGCGTTAAGCGTTGTTGCTGTGTGCGAACAGGGAGCAACTCCCCAGCTTGCACAAAACGGTATCGTTAATATAACAAGCGTCGATCAGGCTGGTGGTAATATGGAGGGTAAGGAAACACGTTTTGGTATTGCAACATCCTCTACATGGGCGACTTTTACGACAGCCGCTTCAAACGGCTCCGTAAACTCTATGCATGACAGCTACACGCCTATTGGGGGAATGATTCCGATGCTTTTGATGCAGCTAGGAGAGGTTATCTTCGGAGGTACAGGTTGCGGATTATATGGAATGTTAGCCTTTGCAATATTGACCGTATTCATAGCAGGTCTTATGGTCGGTAGAACACCTGAATTCTTAGGAAAGAAAATTGAACCATATGAAATGAAATGGGCGGTGCTTGTGTGTCTTGCTACCCCGATTGTCATTTTGGTCGGCAGCGGTATTGCAGCAGCAGTCCCTTCCGTTGCAGACAGCTTAAACAACAGTGGCGCACACGGTTTCTCCGAAATGCTTTACGCATATTCCTCCGGCGGTGGTAACAACGGCTCAGCCTTTGCGGGCTTTAACGCAAATACACCGTTCCTGAATATCAGCATAGGGCTTGTCATGATTTTTGCAAGATTCGTCCCAATTATCGGCACGCTTGCAATCGCAGGCAATCTCGTTAAGAAAAAACAGATTGCTGTTACGGCAGGTACACTGTCAACAACAAACGCAATGTTTGTATTTTTACTGATATTGATTGTTCTGATTATCGGTGCTCTGAGTTTCTTCCCTGCACTGGCACTCGGACCTATTGCGGAATTTTTCCAGAGTATTGTATAAGGAGGTATGAGAAATGTCAACAAAATTAAAAAATATTTTTGGTGACAAGCGCATGATTTTAAGAGCTGTAAAGGATTCCTTTATAAAGCTGAATCCCAAAATTCAAGTGAAAAATCCAGTCATGCTACTTGTATATATATCGGCCATTCTTACAACTGTTCTTTGGCTTGTGTCAATGTTCGGCATAAAAGATGCGTCTGTAGGCTACACATTGGCAATAGCAGTTATCCTCTGGTTTACATGCCTATTTGCAAACTTTGCTGAAGCAATTGCCGAAGGCAGAGGTAAAGCGCAGGCAGACTCTTTGAGGGCCTCAAGAAAAGATGTTGAAGCGCATAAGATTCCGTCGCCGCAACAAAAGGACAGTATTATAGTTGTACCTTCCGTTTCGCTGAAAAAGGGTGATATCGTTATCGTAAAGGCAAATGAGCAAATCCCCGCCGATGGTGAAATTATAGAAGGTGCAGCCTCCGTAGATGAAAGCGCTATCACTGGCGAATCGGCTCCGGTAATCCGTGAGGCGGGCGGAGACAGAAGCGCTGTGACAGGTGGTACAACACTTCTATCAGACTGGATTGTCATACGTGTTACTAATGAGGCTGGAGAAAGTTTCATGGACAAAATGATTGCCATGGTTGAAGGAGCATCGAGAAAAAAAACGCCAAACGAAATTGCACTTCAAATATTTCTTGTGGCATTATCTATCATCTTTATACTTGTAACAATGTCACTGTACACCTATTCAATTTTCTCCGCAAATCAGGCGGGAATTGAAAATCCTACGTCAATTACAACACTGATTGCATTACTGGTCTGCCTTGCGCCTACCACAATTGGTGCACTGCTGAGTGCAATCGGTATCGCTGGCATGAGTCGTTTAAATCAGGCAAATGTTCTAGCTATGAGCGGCCGCGCCATTGAAGCGGCGGGCGATGTAGATGTTCTGCTACTGGATAAGACCGGTACAATTACTCTCGGAAACCGTCAGGCACATGCATTTATTCCGGTTGACGGCACAGACGAAAGAGAGCTTGCAGAAGCAGCGCAGCTTTCTTCTCTGGCAGATGAAACGCCCGAAGGCAGGAGCGTTGTAGTTTTGGCAAAAGAAAATTTCGGTATACGTGGCACAAGCGTGCAGGAAAAAAACATGACCTTTATTCCGTTTACGGCAAATACCCGAATGAGCGGCGTGGATTACAGCGGCGCCGAGATCCGCAAGGGTGCGGCAGACGCCATCTGTGAGTATGTAACGAAAGCGGGCGGAAACGTTTCTGACGAATGCACGCAAGTTGTAAAACAAATTGCGTCACAGGGCGGAACACCGCTGGTTGTTGCAAAAAACCATACCATTCTCGGCGTAATTCACTTAAAGGATATTATCAAGCACGGCGTGAAAGAAAAATTTGCAGACCTTAGAAAAATGGGTATCAAGACCATTATGATTACCGGCGACAATCCGGTTACGGCGGCGGCAATCGCAGCCGAAGCCGGTGTGGACGATTTCCTTGCAGAGGCCACCCCTGAGGGAAAACTTTCGATGATACGCGATTTCCAAACAAAGGGACATCTTGTGGCAATGACGGGAGATGGAACAAACGACGCGCCGGCACTTGCGCAGGCTGATGTGGCGGTGGCAATGAACAGCGGTACACAGGCTGCAAAGGAAGCCGGCAATATGGTTGACCTTGACTCCTCGCCGACAAAATTAATTGATATTGTGCGCATTGGCAAGCAGCTTTTGATGACAAGAGGAAGCCTTACTACCTTCTCCATTGCAAATGATATTGCTAAATATTTTGCGATTATTCCGGCACTATTTATGGGACTTTATCCTGGACTTGCAGCGCTTAACATCATGGGTCTCCATTCTCCACAGAGTGCAGTGCTCTCGGCAATCATATATAACGCTCTTATCATTATAGCATTAATACCGCTTGCATTAAAGGGCGTAAAATATCGCGAGGTTCCGGCAGGAAAACTTTTGAGTCATAATCTGCTGATATATGGGCTAGGAGGACTTGTTGCTCCGTTCGTATTTATCAAGCTGATTGATATGATTTTGGTTCTATTCGGACTGGTTTAAGGAGGAATGGTGATATGAAAACAAAAACACAGACAAAACAAGCTGTGCTCCCAAAAGCGCTTGGAATGTTTATCTTCTTTACTCTGCTTTGCGGAGTAGTATATACGGGAGCTGTAACAGGGATTGCACAGCTGATATTCCCAAAGCAAGCAAACGGCAGCATTAT
>CBCTHD010000204.1:0-5088 GCA_965146615.1 uncultured Clostridia bacterium | reverse complement strand
GTACTATGAAGACGGTGAAACCATTGCACCGGAAATCATTGATGAAATCTTTACACAGCTTGCAAAAGTAGAAGAAATCGCTGGTAAAAAATTCGGCGACCCGGAAAATCCTTTCCTGGTATCCGTTCGTTCCGGCGCAAGAGCTTCTATGCCCGGCATGATGGACACCATTTTGAATCTGGGACTGAATGATGAAATTGTTGAAAAATTCAAAGAAAAAACGGATCCGCGGTTTGCATATGACAGCTACCGCCGGTTTATCCAGATGTTTTCCGACGTTGTTATGGAAGTGCCGAAGAGTCAGTTTGAGCGCATTATCGACGACATGAAGGAAGCAAAAGGCGTAACGCAGGATATTGAATTGGATGCGGACGACCTGAAAGAAATGATTGTGAAATTCAAAGCATACTTCAAAGAAGCAAAAGGCTTTGATTTCCCGCAGGATCCCAAAGACCAGTTAATCGAATCCGTCAAAGCGGTGTTCCGTTCCTGGAACAACCCGCGTGCAAACGTATACCGCCGCATGAACGACATTCCCTCCAGTTGGGGTACTGCCGTTAACGTGCAGGCAATGGTATTCGGTAACATGGGCAATACCTCCGGTACAGGTGTGGCGTTTACAAGAAACCCCTCCACCGGTGAAAAGAAACTGTATGGCGAATATTTGATGAATGCACAGGGTGAAGACGTTGTGGCAGGTATCCGTACACCACAGCCCATCTCCGCACTGCAAGAAGAAAATCCGGCTGTGTACAACCAGTTTGTTGACATTGCGACAAAACTGGAACAGCACTATAGAGACATGCAAGACATGGAATTTACTATCGAAAACGGTAAATTATACATGCTGCAAACCCGTAACGGGAAAAGAACCGCTGCTGCTGCACTGAAAATCGCAGTGGACTTGGTAGCGGAAGGTATGCTGACCAAAGAAGAAGCAATCCTGAAAGTAGAGCCGAAACAGCTTGACAGTTTGCTGCACCCGCAGTTCAATCCGGATGCGCTGAAAAAAGCAAAACCAGTTGCAAAAGGGCTGCCGGCTTCTCCGGGCGCTGCTTGTGGACAGGTATATTTCACAGCAGAAACTGCCGTTGCGGCTGCACAGAGCGGACAGAAGGTTGTTCTGGTTCGTTTGGAAACCTCTCCGGAAGACATTGAAGGAATGGACGCTTCTGAAGGTATCCTGACCGTTCGCGGTGGTATGACCTCTCACGCTGCCGTTGTTGCCCGTGGTATGGGTACTTGCTGCGTAGCAGGCTGCGGCGACATTAAAATTGATGAAGATGCAAAATTATTTACTGTTGGCGATCTGACCATCAAAGAAGGAGATTACATCTCTATCGATGGTAGCACCGGTAATATCTACGGTGAAGCGGTTGAAACCATGAACGCTGTTATGACAGATGACTTCAATCAATTCATGGGCTGGGCAGATGCGATTCGCACCTTACAGGTTCGCACCAATGCAGATACACCGAAGGATGCAGAAACAGCGCTGCACTTTGGCGCACAGGGTATTGGCCTGTGCCGCACCGAGCACATGTTTTTTGAAGAAGACCGTATCAGTGCAATCCGTCAGATGATTCTGTCCAAAACACTGGAAGACCGTGAAAAAGCGCTGGCAAAACTGCTGCCGTATCAGAAAGGCGACTTTGAAGGCATTTTCAAAGCCATGAAAGGACTGCCTGTAACCATTCGTCTGCTGGATCCCCCGCTGCATGAGTTCCTGCCGCATACCGAAGAAGAAATGGCAGACCTCGCAAAAGAAATGGGCGTGAGTCTGGAATCCATCAAACAGACTTCCGCAGACCTACATGAGTTCAACCCAATGCTGGGACACCGCGGCTGCCGTCTGGCTGTTACCTATCCGGAAATCGCAGCAATGCAGACGCGCGCAATTATCGAAGCGGCAATCAGCGTTGGCGGAGATATTGTTCCTGAAATCATGATTCCGTTGGTTGGCGATGTCAACGAACTGAAATATGTAAAATCTGTTGTCACCAAAACGGCGGATGAAATCATTGCGAATGCCGGTGTGACCATGACCTATAAAGTAGGTACCATGATTGAAATTCCGCGTGCTGCTGTGACTGCGGACGAAATCGCAAAAGAAGCGGAATTCTTTAGCTTCGGTACCAATGACCTGACCCAGATGACTTACGGTTTCAGCCGTGACGATGCTGGTAAATTCTTGGACGATTACTATGACAAGAAAATCTTTGAAAGTGATCCGTTCGCAAAACTGGACCAAGACGGCGTTGGTAAACTGGTAGAAATGGCTGCAAAACTGGGACGTCAGACCCGTCCTGATATCAAACTGGGTATCTGCGGCGAACATGGCGGCGATCCGTCTTCTGTGGAATTCTGCCACCGCACCGGTTTGAACTATGTATCCTGCTCACCGTTCCGTGTGCCGATTGCAAGACTGGCAGCGGCGCAGGCGAAAGTAAAAGAAGGTTAAGCCACTGCATTTTGTAAAATGTCAGTGAAATAAATTGACATCATCTGTTTCCTGTGATATGCTATAGATGCGGGAACAGATGATGTCTTTTTTCTGCAAAAAGCGTTGCGGCTAATGTTCCCGCTTAAATATAGTGCAGATTGTTTCAGTAGGTATATACATACTTTTTTCATCTATGGTAACAAAAGGAGTGATTTTTATGGAAATTGAAACCACTCTCAATGTTTTGTTTCGCTGTGGCAGCATCATAGACCAAATCGAACGTATTCACCGCGCAGGCTTCCGCTGCATGGATATCAACTTTGGAGACTGGTCGGGCGATTATTCACCGTTTCCTGAGTCCCCCTTTGTACAGGATAATTGGGAGGACTGGATTCTGGAAATCAAAGCGTATGGACAACAGCATGATATTACTTATGTGCAGGGACATGCGCCAATTTATCCGATTTTTAGTGAAGGAGAAAAAAGTGAATTGTTATATGCACAGACGAGGCGCAGTATTCAGGCTGCCGCTATGCTGGGCATTCCCTGGCTTGTTTTTCACGCGGGTACGTTCCCGGGAGCCTTTGACAAGAAACACAAAGAATCTTTAAAAGACGCCAATCTTCGTTGGTTTGAACCCTTCGTGCAACTAGCGGAAGATTGCGGCGTTGGTATTGCGATTGAAAATATGGCAGACCGGTTTGGGCAGTACGGTGGAATGTCCGGCATGTATACGGCTCATACCGAAGATTTGATCGAACTGGTTGATGGTTTTCATTCTCCACATGTTGGAATCTGCTGGGATACAGGGCATGCACATATTCAGGGTGTTTCACAGCCGGATATGATTCGCATGATCGGCAGCAGATTGAAAGCCGTTCATATTCAGGACAGTAATGGCGTGCAGGACCAGCACACAGCGCCGTTTTATGGGACGATTGAATGGAAACCCATTATGGAGGCGCTGCATACGATCAGCTTTCCCGGTCCCTTTACCTTTGAGTCCCATATGCTAATCCGTCATGTACCCGACAACTGCAAAGATGCCGCGCTACAACTGCTTTACGCCATCGGAAAAGAATTGACCTCCGCACATTTTTTAGCTGATGATGATTCGATATAATAGGTTTACCGTTTTTATGTGATACATATAATCAGACCGGGTACGTTTTTGTGCCCGGTCCTTATATCAAAAATCATTTTCCCAATAAACTACATTTCTCCCCAAACAAAAGATTTCTTTTGAACCCCTGTAGAAAGAGAAACACCATTGACATTGCCACAGTGTCCCCGTTCTTCCGGACTGCGACCAATATATCTACTTTTCGTTCCCCAAACGGAAACACTTTTATGGAGCATATCAATTTCCACAAATTCATATAACGGCTCTTGATATGGTGCAGTAAATTTCAAACAAGGATACTGCTGAAACTCCTCTTTGGTAAAGACACCTTCACATTCCTGTTCCGTCAACACATCATATTCACTGCCCACCCATTGTTGAGTCATACTGACAATATCTAAAAAGTGAATGCCTTCCTGTATGGTCAGCCCGTCCACGTGGTTATGACCATTGATACATACTACGATTTTATCACGATTTTCCCGCAGAATTTGCATCACTTCTTCTTTGTCTCCTACATTTTCCAAGCCTTCATGACTCAGCAGCACGCAGGGGCTGTCTGCATTCTCTAGCACCTCTCTGAGCCACTCTTGCTGCGCCGCCCCCACAAATTCCCGCGCTTTATCAAAATAGTTTCGGTATGCATAATCATAGCAAATTCCACCCATATTAAAATAATTCGTATCCAGCAAAATAAACTGCACGCCACCCATAATGACAGTATCATAACTGCGTTCCATACCATAAAACTGCATCCACTTACTTTTATCGCTCTCATCCATATCATGATTGCCCAATACCATAAGATGTGGCATAGGGCACATTCTCCACAATTCCGCCACCCATTTATTTTCTTGTTTGGGTGCGGCAAAATCCCCCAAATTGATGATAATATGCGCTTTTTCTTCCTGTGCCGCAGCATAAAATGCTTCCAACCGCTGCCGCCCACCTGGAATTAAATCCACATGCAAATCTGCCATCACCGCTAGCTTCATACGCTCCTCCTCCGTTTCTATTTGATTTCTTTACTATACTACAAAAAACGCCATCATGCAATAGATTTTACTGCTTTTAAAAAATTTTTTTCAAGCCACTTAATGTTGTTTTTTATGAATATCGAAAATAATTTGACAAACGACTGCACAAGATATAAAATAGAAAGAAACGGAACTTTTACAACTTAAGGAGCGAACAATCATGCAACATGGTTTTATCAAAGCAGCCGCTGCAACACCGCAAATCACCGTTGCCGACTGCCGGGCAAACTGCCAAGAAATCAAAAAACAAATAGACTTAGCACAGCAGCAAGGCGTACATCTTCTGGTGCTGCCGGAGCTGTGCATTACCGGATATACCTGCGGGGATTTGTTTTTCCAGTCCCTACTCACAGACCAAGCGGAGCAGACGCTTTTGGAGCTTGTCTCCTATAGCAGCGGCGTACAGCCTGTTATTATCGTAGGACTGCCGGTTCGCTATGGATACCAGCTTTATAATTGCGCTGCGGTTATCTACCGTGGTAACT
>CBCTHD010000203.1:0-5098 GCA_965146615.1 uncultured Clostridia bacterium | reverse complement strand
TGTGCGCGCTGTGATAGAAGTGAGCGGATAGGTTGTCGCACGCGCCAGCGGCAGGTCGTCAGGATATGCCCATTCTTTGTCCGGCTGTACGAACAGCAGGTTCAGCACGGGTTCGGCGCTGTAATCATAAAGCGAATTTTCCTTGATCCATTCGCCGCGGACATACGGATTATCGTATTCGTTTCCGCCAAGGAGGTAAGTTGTATAAGTTTCCATCATATATTTAAAATATACGTTTCGTCCCCAGTCCGGTGCATCTCCGTCCTTCATCAGCGCACCCGTAGGCAATCGGTCATAAATCCACGTTAGGGGCACATCGCCAATTCCAGCGCCCAACACATCAGTGCAGCCCATGCGGTTAAAAATGATGCACGCCCAATATTCCCAGCCCAGACGGTACTGACCGTAATAGTTTCCGTTGGGGTGCGCTCCCGTTTGGTTAAACAGCTTGCGGGATTCAATAAATTCCGAGAAAAAGCGTCCCGCCGTGAGGTTGTACATTTCGGGATCTTCATCATAGCAGGCAATCCCTGCGCTCATCAGGTCGCGCATGATTTCGCCTTCTCCCGAGTGAGAGCCGATAGAGGATTCTGCCACCGGCGGATAGCCGATTTCTTTTTCCGCCGCGATTTCCTTAAACCGGCGGATGAAGCAAGTCTTATCATCGTCGGTCAACAGGTCATAGCACCAGTCGTATACCATAGCGCCCGTCAACATCGTACTACCCATAGATCGGGTAATATCCTGCGTATTTGGAAATCTCACGGTTTCAATATAGTTTCTCATGTATTCTACCGTTTGACGTCCGTGCTTGTCGTCGACTTCGCCCAGCACATACATCAACGCTCTCGATTGGATCTTCAGCAGGATCGCGCCATCATAATTACCGCTTTCACCGTTATCCGGCAACTCACAATTAAGTGTTTCGTTTGCATAATTTTTTACCTTTTCATAGGCGCCTTTTAACAAATCGGTTTGCGCATTTTTCTTTATTTGCGCAATCGTTTCATCATTCACAAGCAGTCTGGGATGTCCTTCCGGCGGCGTAAAAGGCGGCAGTGGATACAATGAATTTCCCGATGTATCTATTTCCGCTGGCATATCATTCATGCCCACAGGGGCAAACTCCGTATCGGCGGTGATAATCAGCTTATCCAAAACCGCCCCGGCCTCTCTGTACTTAAATTCTATCTTGGTTTCTCCGGCAATAATGCTGATTGCCGGCAGCTGCATCCAATAATAACCGCTTTGTGCCACAAAAGAAATCATAGAATATTCAGCACCGTTATAGGAAGCATAGATGGAATCATTACCGGTCGTCGGTGTTTTTACCCGTATCCACACCTGGTATTCTCCTGCATCTTCAGCGGTAAACGCGAGAGATATGGTCGGTTCCTTCACTGTATTCACATTGCTTGCCATGCTTTCATTAATCGTTTTGACCGCCTCTCCGCCAGACGCTGCCGTATCGCTGACGACAGTAGCCGCGGAAGAAAGCGTACCCTTTTCCACTTCCACCACAGCCGTTCCCATAGTCATAGCGGGCACTTCGACAACCGGCAGTTCAAGATTGGGATTTGCTATTTTCGTACCCGTTTTGTCTATTGCCGCAAAGCAGCCCTGCCATAGCAAACAAACGGCAATCAATGCTGCAACATATTTCTTCATTGCCGTGACCTCCTTCCATTTTCCGTCAATCACATGAACTATTTCACCCAAAATAATCAGTCATTATAGATAATGATGGATTTTCCTTGACAGTAATAGGTGTGTATCAGCACCATAGAGCCCATCGTGGGATAATGGTATTCGTCATAAACATCTTTTGCGGTTCCCACAGATACAGTGGAAGCGTTCGCGCCGTCCTCGGCATTCTTTTCAAAGCAGCCCAACTTGAATTTTCCAAGCTGATGTGTCTCCTGCTCGCCATTCACTTCAATGGTAATGAAATCCTCCTCGCAGTATACGACCTTTCCGTATGCATACCGTTTAATCGCAGAAAGCGAATTACTGGGGTTAGACATGCCATAGAGGGTTCTGTCCGCTTCACTAAAAATAAACTCCACATTTCTGATATTCTTTTTGCTGTCGCTGGATACTCTTATCACGTCGCCTTTGCTTGGCAGAGCACCGCCCGGCGCTACCTTTAAAAGCTCCGGCTCCGCAAAAAGCTCTTGTTGCTGCCCGTTACACACACCGACCAGCTTCAGCACACTATCACCGTCTTCATTTATAACAGAACTGATTTTATCAACCAAAAACATTTCTTGCAAATTTGTGATCGGATACGCTCTGCCGCTGCTTACCAGCACCATCGCGATTGCTCTGCGGCTCATCGCATTGTTTCCGTACGCCTCAAAGCTGCTATAGCTGTTTGCATAGCTGGTGCCGCTGGCAAAGGTAGAGGAGGTAGGCGCTTGCAGATAGTAGGAATCTTCATCATCTCTGTCGCTTTCCTCCGGTACATTGAATAGTACCGTCTCACTGGTTAAAAGCAATTTGCCGCTGAAATTCATGGTAACGTCACGGTAATACAATCCTTTATAGTCTTCATACTGATATAGGCTGTCGCAAGGCTCTGTTCCATCACAGAAATCAATGTAATTCAGTTCGCCTGTGTCCGTATTGATATTATACTGTATAAGCTGCCGCATCACTCTGCCGCTGTCTGTTTTTCCCACCAACTCTACAGCTTCAGCAGCTTTCACGTTGCCCACACCCTCTACTTCAACTTTTTGTGCAACAGGGTAAATGACAAATTCCTCTTCGCTTGTAAATAATTTCACTTCATAGCGCGTATCAATTGCGGAAACAGCGCTCGCATCCGTCAAATACCCAAGGCGATACGCCCGGTATTGTTCCGCTTCTATGTCGGAAATTTCTCCATCCTTGTTGAAAAACACCTTCACAGTATCTCCTACGGAAACGTCACTCAGCTGCGGATTTAATGCAAGGCTATTCGAACAGTCGTATGTGACACCGTCAATGGTGATGCTCATGCCGCCATCCAGCGACATCTCTGTAATTTTGCCTTTCAGCGTATCTACCGTCACAACAATTCTTTTCACATGCCCATTGAGGTCCCGCGAAACGCTGATAATATCTCCCGGCATAATCTCGCTGAGCCACATTTCATCGCCTACCACGTTGGTAATCATCATTTTTTCTTCATTGAACACACTTGTATCAATGACGGTATCTTTTCTGTATTCATTGAAAATTTTTCCGTCCACAATGTTTGAGACTACATAGGTATCATACGCATCAATTTCGATAAAATCGAAAATGCCGTCCCCATTATTGTCAACGGCAGTGATTCCGCCGTCAAGATAATTGTCTGCAAACGGGTTGATAATACTTTCGTTATAGCTGCTGCAAAAGCTGCCGTTATAGGTTACCCAAGTTTCATCATTTAGTCTGATATAATTCGTTTTTGTATCTCCATAGTAGGTAATCGTATGATCCGCATAACCGATTACGTCGCTTCCATCAATTACGATTTTTTCAGCGGTCAAAAGTTCCCAATACACAATCTTCTCCGGTTCTTCTGTTGTGTCTACATAAATATCCACCCGATACCCGATATAATTTTTCAGTTCGATTGCCGCTTGACTGAGTTCAAATTCGGTACCGTCGACAATAATCCGGTCATAATCCAACGGCTCTCTGCCGCCTAAGTCCGTCATGTGGTTTGCTTTTACGGTGCCGCGGTATTTTACCATATCCCGATACAGATTCATCCATGTGTCACCGTATTTTACCTCATATTCCTCACTACCGTAAGTGATTCTTTTCATAAGCGGCACATCAATGGATGAGCGGAAAAGCTCTGCCGCTTTATTTGCTGTCACATACGCCTCAATGGTCTCCGGCGGGTTTCTGTACAGCCCCAGGGAGCTTGCCACTGTTATGTAACCGTATGGGTATCCGCCCTCCGCAATGGCTCTTGTCTCATAGCCCAAAAATACCACCATTGTTTTGATAAGCTGTATATAAGTTACAGGCTCATCGGGAGAAAAGGTTCCGTTGCCCGTTCCCGTCATAATACCGGTGTTGTAGCACAACGCCACTGCACTGCGGTCAACGTCCTCCACATCGGTAAAAATATTATCTCCAAAGCCCGTTATTTCGGCATGATTCACTATGATGTTATAATAGCATTCTGCCAATTGACGACGCGTCAATGCTTCCGAGGGCTGATATGTTTCGTCCATAATGCCAAGCGCCAAAGCAAAGCGCATCCCATTGCTCTGCACCTCATCCTCCGTGGACTGCACGGCGCCGGCAGGCATTACAACCAGAAGCATCAGTACGGTCATCAATGTTGCTAAAACCCTTTTCATACTTCCACTCCCCTATCTCATTATAGAAAGTCCGTAAATCATTTTTGCCGCTTCCGCTCTTGTCATGGAGGCTTTGGGGTCGAATATATCTGCCCCTTTGCCGGAAATAATACCGGCGCCGTTGAGTCTATATACGGCCGATTTAGCATAATCTGCAATCAGTCCATCGTCCTCAAAACGGTATCCGCTTTCTTCCAATGTAACACCCATTACCGCTGCAGCCCGTGCCAGCATGGCTGCGCCATCCTCGCGTGTTATTTGCTCCTCTGGCGAAAACATATTTTCTCCTGTACCGTTTACAATCCCCAACGCCGCAGCAACCGCCACCGGCTGCATTGCCCATTCGGCAGTGACGTCAGTAAACAGACATTCAGCGTCTTGCGCGGTTAGTCCAAAAGCGCCGACCAGTATTTTTACAAACTCCTGCCGTGTAATTTCATCGTTTGGCGCAAACAGTCCGCCGCCCTTTCCGGCAATTACGCCGCGTTCAGCAAGTGTCTCAACTGCCTCTTTTGCCCACAGAACTGTTTCCATGTCGCTAAAAACACCTGTGCTGTACGGCGCGTTCGTATCTGGATTGATGTAATTTACACTATCCGTTGAATTGGAGCCGCCTACCGTCGTTCCGGAGCCCGCCGCACCTCTGCCGCTCGATGAGGAGGAACTACTGCTTCCGGTAGAAGGTGTGCTGCTGTTTTTCACCTGTTCCACAATGGCAGGAACCTTTACCCTGGCAGACAATTCCTCCTTTGTGA
>CBCTHD010000202.1:0-5112 GCA_965146615.1 uncultured Clostridia bacterium | reverse complement strand
GTGATTAAGAGTGTTTGACCCTGGCAAACGGGATATTTGTCTGTAACGGCGATAGCGACGCAATCTTTGATTCAACGGAAAAACGTGAAAAAAGCTAGGAAAAGTATAAGAAAGGAGAACGCATTGTAAATTCAGAATTAGATGAACCATCTTACAAACGTATATGGCAAAATGTATAGAGTTTACAAAACTATACATTTTGTGTATAAAGAAGCGCCACAAAATAATGTGGTGGAAATTTATAATAAAGAAAAGGGGATTGGAATGAAAAAGTTTTTATCAGCAGTACTCGCTATCAGCATGATTTTAGGCAGCATGTCAGCATTTGCGGTAACAGACAAAGCGATTTTTGACGTCACATCGCTTGGTATTGTTACGGGAGATGAAAATGGAAATTTGCTGGTGAATGAAGAAATTACAAGAGCAGAGTTTGTGAAAATGATGCTCAATCTTCGGGGATATGCGGAAATCAGCGCTATGGGCAGCAGTAGTGAAATGTTCAGCGATATTCCGGAAGAGCATTGGGCCAGAAACTACATCAATTTTGCAGCAAGTATCGGAATGTTTGAAGGGTATCCGGATGGAACATTTGGTCCTGAGGACAAAGTGTTGCTGCAAGATTGTATCAAAACTGTAGTCAAAGCGCTGGGATACGACCTGGCAGCGCAGCAAAAAGGCGGATACCCCAGTGGATATATCATGGTGGCGGCAGAGCAGAGGCTGCTGAAAGATATTTCGGCAAGCTATACCGCGCCTGCTGTGCGCGGAGATGTTATGATGCTGCTGTACAATGCACTTGATGTAGCTCTCTTGGAGGAAACTGTGAGCAATGGCAGAATATTATATGAAGAATCAGAAGACACCTTCCGCAGCCTGCTTACAGATAGAGACGATATGGTCATGATAAAGGGAATTGTGACAGCAAATAAGGAAACGTGGTTGGTAAACCCAATTACTGGTTTGCGTGATGATGAAGTGGAAATTAACGGCATGATATTTGCAGTCGGTGCGACGAATGCTGCAGATTACATAGGACAAGAAGTACAGATTTACTGCTATGAAAATGAAGCGGAAAATCGCTGGGAAATCATTAATGTTGCTCTGACCAAGAAAAACAACAGTGTTACCATCATGGCAGATGAATATATGAACTATAGTGGCACAAGAATTGAATACGAACGGGAAGGGAAAAAGTCGTATATATCCCTTGCACAGGATGCGGTGTATTTATACAATAACCGAATAATACCCACGCTGGAAGACAATTACATAGAAAATGGCAGCATTTGGGCGGTAGATAATGATGGAGATGAAGCATATGATTACATCTTTATAAATTCTTATATTAGTGTTGTCGTTGATAAAGTATATAGCAATGGAAACCTATATTTTAAAAATGAATTTAAAATAGATGGAAGAAATTTCGTTACGCTGGATGAAGACGATGACGACCAGCATTTTACAATTGAAAACGCACAGGGCGAAGCAATAGCATATACGGATATCAATGCGAACGACGTGGTTTCCATTTTTAGCAGCGAAGATGGAGAAGAGAAAAAACTGATTGTGTCGGACAAAAAGGTACAGGGAACGATTCGAGAGTTGAGCAGCGAAGAGGGTGTCTATATAGATGATACCTACTATGAGTTTGCTAATGACACAGTGGAAAGTAAGATGCGCATTGGAGATGTGTGCTTAGTTTATTTGAACCATGAAAACAAAGTCGTCTATGTGACGGACGAAGGAATGGAAGATGGCGCAACATTATACGGATACATTCAAGAAATGGGACAGCAAAATGGATTTGGAAACGTGCAGGCAAAAATCATCGACAGCGCACTTATTCGCAACGAAGAAGAATCAAGTGAAAATAAAGATGATGCAAACAAGATACCGGTGTTGGTCTGCCAAAACACCGGTGTGAAAGTAGTGGATTTAAGCGGCAAGGTCAGCTATAACGGCACAAGCATGAGTGCGGAAGAGTTTATGGCCGCCTTTGGCAGCGGTCCGATAAAATACCAGCTTGACGCGTCAGGGAAACTGAAGACCATTGACGACCCGGTGCGCAAGGGTGGACAGCCTAACATTCAAATTAAATATAACGCAAGAGATAAAGTGTTTGGCGGATATACAGCATATGGTGGTTTCAGAATTGATGATAATACCAAAGTGGTGTGCGTGCCAACGAACGCTGATGCAACAGATGAGGATTATATGGTGCAACTGCGGATTGATAATAAGGACGCCACCAGACAATATTATGCACAGGGATTTGAATATGACGAAAATAGCAAATCAGTAAAATTCCTAGTAATATCAGACCAGATGAAAGCAGACGACATTTTAAATATCGTGCCGCTGACAAGCAAAATCGGACTGGTGTCCAGCGCCACGCAGACGACAGATGAAACTGGAGAAACTGTGTACAAAACAGAACTGTTCTATGATGGTGAACTCATTACGTTGATGTCAAATAATATTGTACAGGGAAAGAACGATACGATAACAAAGCTGAAACGCGGCGATTTGATTTGGTTCTCCAAAAACAGCAATGGGTTGATGGACAATGCGCGAATCATTAAACGTTTGAATGCGGACGATGGATGTATGCAAGAAAATAAAGACTCGGACGAAGAAACGCTGTTTGGGTACGTGGAAGATATTTCTTTTTATGATGTGGATGTAGCAAATAACCAGGTGGTGCACACAGTAAAGATGAGAATAGAAAATGAAAAAATGGAAGATGTCCTTGTCCCGGCGAGAACGCTGCCGAGTATCTATATTTATGATACTTCAGCAAAAACGGTGAAAGTCGGAGGAGTGGAGGATATCCGTCCATACACAGGCAACGACGCAACTTCGGATAAAATATTTGTGGTAAGACCACATCGGAATGTCAGAGTAATGGTTATCGTACGCTAGGCGCAGTGCAGAGAAAAATGAAACATAGAAATCAGAAAAGTTTAGATGTTACTGTATTTCTGGAGGAAATGAAGCGCTTAAATAACGTGAAAGGATGGTTAAAATGATAAAACGGATTTTAAGCATAATGCTGACGTTTTGTATGATGATGAGTTTATTTCTCGTATTGTCGGCGGCCGCAGAAGATAACTGGGAATGGAGCGGCGCTGACGATATACTGTTACCCGCCGAGAAAATGACGCTGCCTGACGCTGAAGAAGCGCTGCTTGGCGCTGAGACGCGAGATGAAATGGTGGTTGCGGCAGCTAACACGGAAGCAGAGCAAGAAAATGCAGCTTCCGACTGGGAATTGTGGAATGAAGTCATTTTTGACAGCTTAACGAGCGAACAATATACAGTTGGCACAAATGAAAATTATACAAATAAAATAGAAGATGATGCCTTGACGCTGGAAAAAAACACGTCAGAAAAGGTGGACTGGGGTACTGGGGCGTTGACCGTTGACATTCCGGCAGATAAGCCCATGAACGATGGCAGATTTTATATGGAACTTGTGTTTGAAACAAATGTAACCGGTGATGGTGGACAGCTGCTTGCAAACTGGATGAGCGGCGGCAATTATCTTTTAACAATGTCGGCGGGGACAAAAGGAATGAACCTTGCGGCACACGTCTCCGCAAATGCGGAAGGGACAGGCGCATGGCAAGGCACTTCTATCGTTTCGTCCTATACCCATGGGTCAAAAATAGCACTTGGTATTGTTTATGACACATCTGATTATTCTCTGATGTTCTATCAGGATAGAATGCCTACCAATGGAACAAAATATTATACCAGAACGCCGTTGACCAGTTCTATGACACAGCTGAGAGTAGGGCTGCAGGGTGCATCTAGTCCGGGAGAATATGGACGTATTTATAGTTTTAAAGTGTGGAGAATTGACAGCACGTCATTTATGGAAGATTATGAGTATCTGACAATAGACAAGGTGACGGACGAGCCGGCAAATACAATCACAAAAAATATAAAAGAACTGCCGACTGTCCTGCCGAATGGGACAAGGGTAGAATGGACCAGTTCAAACGAATCAGTTGTTGCACTGGATGGAACTGTTACACCGGCGGCTGATTATACGCAGGTGACGTTAACTGCAAAATTGGATAAAGGTGGATTAACGGAGGATAAAAAGTTTATATTAACTGTAATACCAACGGAGAAAAGCAGCCAATATTGCTATATTGATCGTGACACGTTCGATGAGGAAGAAGAGATTCGTTCGTGGACGTGTGATACCAGAAATGGCGATTACAACTGGGAAAGTGCGACCAAATATACTGATACTACTTGTGTGTTTATGAAGCGAAAAGCAGATAATCCTGTGGTATACCACAGCAGATATTTTGTAACGAGTGAGGCGCCGAATCGATTTGCGATAACAGGAGACGTCGTAGTAGAATACAAATACCGGTCCAATACGAATTTGAAAGAATGCACAATGGAACTGTTGGACATAGACGGCAATTCACTGGTGGATGTCATGTTCACAGAGAACGGTACTACGACCAAGAAAAAAGCAAATTTAACCGTTGGATATTATGATGGAAATGAAAATATCAGAACACCAATTGTAAAAAATAATCATAGCGACGATGTGACATACTGGATAAGATATGCAATCAATACAGAAACCGGGGCGTTATCCGTGTCCATCGATGATGTCGTATTGGCTGAAGGATATGTAAAAAACAACGCAAAAAATATAAATGTAGCGTCACTCCGAATTGCTATGGGTTGGGCTGGTGCTACTGCAGGCGGACTTCGCGTGGACGATGTGAGAATTATGGTCGCGACGGAAAATAGCGATGCAACTAAAATTGCACTGGATAAAGCGAATTACCTTTCATTTGATGATATTAAAAAAACAAGCAGAAACCGGCAGGATGCGGTTATTGAAAATTTGAAGCTGTCGGGGATTCACTTCCGTTTAGGAACGGAAATTGTTTCGTGGTCCTCTTCTAATGAAGCGGTGCTCTCTAATACGGGAGTTGTGACACGCGGCAGCGCAGACCAGCCGGTCACGTTAACTGCGACGTTGAAAAATGGCGATGCGATGGAGAATGTGGACTTTCCGATTATTGTCAAAGGAATGAATGAAAACAATTTAATAGCGACAGAAGGGAAAGTGACAGC
>CBCTHD010000201.1:0-5128 GCA_965146615.1 uncultured Clostridia bacterium | reverse complement strand
CAACACTTTCCTCAATCTCATAATAGCCCTCGGATAATCCCGAAATTCTTGCATAACCGGCGTTGTCTGTAGTCACTGTTGTAACAAGTTTCCCATCTTTGAATACCTTAAAGCTTGCATCTTCCAGAGATTCGTGTGTTTTTTCATCCATCTTAATCAGTACCAAAGAAGGAGTACGGACATTCTTGAAGGTTAGAGTAACATCGGATGTGCCGTTCCATTCAAAGGTCTGCGTTTCTGTATCCTTTGCATATCCTTGCGGGGCATTTAATTCATAAACTTTGTATGAACCAAACGGAAGCTCGCTGCCCTTAAACTCAATATACCCGCTGTGCCCTGTGGTGACGTCCGTCTTATATCCACCGTCCATCTGCTCAATGCGGAACGTTGCGCCAATCAGCGGGCTGCCGTTTTGTGCGTCAATTTTTCGGATACGCAGATAACGCTCGCTTAGGTTTTTTACCGTTACCATCTGCGTTTGTCCTGCCGGAACGCTGACCGTCACATTTTCTGCCTTTATATATCCAGCCGGCGCCTGCGTTTCGGTCAGAGTATACTGTATGTCGGGATTCAGGTTTTCCCAGATAATTTGACCGTCTGCGTTACTTGTGCCGGTAAATCTGCTTCCGTCTGCGCCTTTTAATTCAAATATGGCGCCTGTCAGCGGGTTTCCCATACCGTCTGTCTTATTCACAATCAGACGCCCGTAAGGTGAAATCACCTTTTTCCATTTTAATTCGCCCACACAGGACATGGAAGCATACATCGGATCTGCTATCACATAGCTTTGCTGAGCGTCGTCTGTGTTATTGGCAAGGTAAATGTCATACTGCGTAATCGTAGAAGTACCATGTATCGCAATATTTCCCTCCGTCGGGGTGTTGCGCACAGGGATGCAGATTTTGAAATCCCCGGCATATTCAGAACCATTCTGATTCATATTTGTTTCTGTATTTTTTGTGAGAAGCTTCCAAAGCGTCCGACCTTCCCATACTACCGTATCAAGCGGAGTATTATTCAAATCCGTAAAAATGGTACCCTCCGGGGCGTTCTCAGTGTATAGCTCTATAAAATAATCATGCTTAAATGTAGATGTAAAAGAAGACGCCACAAAGGAACGAGTGTAGTATTCAGCGCCGTTTATCATTTCCTTTTTTATTCCGTATGCACCCTGTTCTTCAGCGCCCGAAATTCCCTCTGCATGTTCAATATTTAATACATTGCCGGCTTCCTCTCTGCCCAGTCTAATCTGCATACCGGTCTGAAGCGGTCTGTCCCAAAAGGATGCGTTGTATAAAATAATCTCCAATGCTTTATAAATACGGACTTTCTGCGGATTATCATACTGAATTGCAAGCGTTGCGCGTCCCGTATTAAAATCCGTACCTTGAACCGCAAGCTGTCCCAGCGTCGCCCAGACTGCAAGCTGCGTTGCACAGGCATATTCCTCACGGGATAAATTTGCAATTTCCGGCCAGTCACCCGAATTGATTTTAATAAAATCCTCCAAAGACCGCTGCGGGTAGCCTCCTGCAAACGCACCAATGGTTTTCGGACTTGCCGTATACTTTCCTGCGATCGTCAGTTTTTTATCCGACGGTGGGTTGTTGAGTCCCCAGTTGATACAGTATGCCGGACCTTGTATGCCTGTATCTGTAGTGTACGTCCAGGAATATCCCGATAATTTATTACCGTTCGTTGTCTCCAAAAAGTTGAATTTTTCATTCATTTGGATCGTTACCGTCTTTGCTTTTCCGTCGCTTAAGGTTTCCGCACTGACTGTTGTAAACAGGGAAAACAGCATAGACAGCAATAAAAGCAATGATATTGCTTTTTTGCCATAATGTTTTTTCATCATTATAAAATTCTCCTCTCATTTTTGAGTAATAAAAAAGCAGACCAATTAAAGTCTGCTTCTTTTCAAATTATTTGGTTTTACTTTGTGCTCATCGGCACTAACAGTTCTTTGGCAAATTTTGTTCCGGCAGGATTTTTATCCGTCCTGTGATAATTGTCCTGAAATAGCATTTCGTCTGTCCGCGCTACATCGTAATAACTGACGTCGGTTGTTCTCCATTTCCCATCCACATACACTTCATTCCAAGCGTGTACATCATCCTGCACGCTTACGCATGGAGTTTTTGTGCGCTGGCAAAGATAGAGAAAAGCCTTAGAGTATGTGCCGCAGATCCCGTTGACCGGCGTATCGGAAGTAAAAATCTGGTTGATTCCTCCGGTGTTTTCATCTTTATACACAATCCGGTCACAGATATATATTTCTATCTGCTTTACCTTTTCTGCATCGGAAAGCCCTTCCATGCTTTTAACAAAGCTTTCTGTTGCTTTGTTGGCGGGCGCAAAAAAATCATGAACCTGCGGCTTGCAAATCCGATAACCAGGATATTCATACAGATTTTTGATACCCGGTTCCTGTCCGAGTGAAAATGTATAATACCCGAAAAGGCTCGCGCTAACAGAATTCATTGCGGTTATAGTTTTACCCTGACGCTCAAACGAATGTCCCGAATCTACAAAATGCGCATACCTATAATTTAGGTTATATCCGTTTTCGTCTGTTCCCGCCGTAATAATGTCTATATCTGCAATCGACTGCCGGATGGCGTTGTATGCGTCCCGTGTGTAAACTTCGTTAAAAATATCCGGGTTCGCAGCCAGCGAGAAATCCTCTTTGGCGTATGCCGTTCCGTCAATCGTTGTGACAGGCATGGGTGGAGCAGAATCATCAGGCACTTCTCCCATATATACGCTGTTCGTCGTTTCATCATACGCTATGTTTACATCAAAAATTTTTGCCGCATCCCGGAGCCTTACATAGTTGTAACCGTTTATGTTATATGCCTCCAGTTCGATTTTCTCCTGATTCCAAAAGAAAACTTGGGATGTGAACCTTGCCAGAACATCAGTATTTGCCAAAACTGCTGTACCTCCGAAAATACATGCACCGCAAAGAAAACCAAGGATAAAGTTATATTTCCTCATAATCATTTCCTCCTTTATGTGTTTCGGGGCTGAAAATATGCAAACATAAGTATGAAAATCACAGGTTTCAGTATTTAATCAACTTCATATCCCTGCACACACCAGCGGTAATAATCCGCTTGGTTCTTCACACAGGTGATAAGCGTTATGATATTATCGCTCGTTCCCTGCAAATTTGAAGTATCAATCACAGAGATTTTTTCAATGTTATACACTTAGTATGTCCGCGTTCCTTTCTTGGTTGTCAGCTAAATCACATCTCCGTAGTCGAGGTTATGTATTTCTCCAAAGTAGTCGTTTGTACCTCTGTTATGGGCGGCAAGGCACACATTCCCGTTCCAGATAGATGTATCCTTGAAATGTCCCACGCCTTTTGCAAGCACGGAATTTGTTGTACCTTCATAAATCTTAACTGACAAATTCAGTTCAGGGATCTTGAGTGTACCTAAGTACCCACCCGAATAATACATGCTGCTTGTAACCTTTGTAAAAGCTTCTTCCTCGTAGTAGTAATCATCATTTCGATTTGTTATACTGCCGGGGATATATATGCTGTTTCCTTGCGCAGTAACGACATTCGTCTGCGTGCCCGCATTTTGCGGCATATTACTTGAAACGGTGACACTCGGCTGTCCTGCCGGTGCAATCACATTGCCTGTAATTGCCTGTCCCGTTGCGGCATTCGTATACGGCGACGCCAAATTTGGAGTAAGCGGTTCGCCGCTGCCTCGGAGATTGCTTGTCGGGCTGCCGAAATCCGGCGGAATCAGGCTGCTGTTTTTGCTTTTATCAATTTCAGCCTGATTTACATTATCTCCCACAACAACGGTTGTAACGGAAGTCGGTGTTCCAAAGATTCCTGCTGAAGTTGGCTGTACTGTGTAATCAGCCGCAAATACCGTTGAACCCATCATACAGCACACCGCTAATCCTATACTTAAAACTTTTTTCATTTAATATCCCTTCTTTCTTTTCCGTATCAGTCTGTAAGCGCCGTAGCCGCCTCCGCCAAGAACTCCCACGCCAAGCAGAAATGCCCACCAATAGGAAAGCAAGCCCTTTTTTTCCGGTTCGGGTTCTGGCTTGGGTACTTCATGAAATACAGCGGTATATGTGATTGTATCATTGACTACCTTCTTTATTTCACCCTTATATACCGCCGTTGCCGTATAACCCTTTGTATAGGTTTTGGTCCCGGTGCCGGAGTATGTAGCGTTTGCAGTATAGCGTACTGCCAAATCATGCCCGTCAATATTATCGCTTGCGGCGCTCTGCCAACTGATGTTGGTAAGGTTCAGCGTAGAGCCGTCCTTTGTTATTGTTTTTGGGACAATAGAGGTGTCGGCGTCCATAAGGTTTGGATATGTACGGCTTTCCGTCATGGTGTAAGTCTGTGTTCCTGTTCCCGCCGAAACCACCTTTAAGGCTGTATAATCAAATTCCAGCGTTCCCATATACCCATCTTCTGTTGACACTTCGATTGTAGGCTTGAATTTAGAAATCACCGTTTGCGTATCGTTGGTATCGGTATGGAAGCTCACCGTTTCGGTATGTTCTTTCACATCTTCCTGCGTATTGTCCTGCTTTTTTAGTTCGACAAAAGTGTATTCCGTTTCGTTTTCGGTGAAATTATCCGTCGGAATACCGCTCCCGTCCTCCGTGTTCGGAAGAACATATACCTTTTCTACCGTTTGCAGGTTTTCGCTCTGCCCACGGATGACCTCCTGCGGCTGCGGGAGGTCTGCGGCAAGCGCGCTGGCACTCATACTGAAGAGCGCCAGCACAAGCGCTGCTGTTTTCCTTAGCGTTTGCATTTGTTTTTTCAGCTCCTTCTTTCTTTTTTCTGTGTGAAATATTTTCTGTTTATGCGATTTTAACCACCGCCCTTCCCGGCAAACAGCCCCGCAATATGTTCCGAGACTGCCTTATCGTTTCTGCCGTATATATTGATCTTTGAATGCCTTGCCTTGAATTTGTCCGGAACGCTGTCAAGTAAAAAAAGATAGGATCCGTCAATTTTCCGTTTCCAAGTTTTATCATTCAAGAGATACTTTATTTTGCCGATATGCCAGCTGTCTGAAAAGCACATACATATCTTTAAATCGCAAGACCGGAACATTTCTATCAG
>CBCTHD010000200.1:0-5135 GCA_965146615.1 uncultured Clostridia bacterium | reverse complement strand
ACCAAGAAAAGGTAGATGCAGAATTGGAAGCGCTCAGTCCACAGCCGTGGTACGGTGAGTCATCTGACGCTGTGATTACCAGTCTGAACCTTAGGACAGAGGGGCTTTATGGGACAACAATTTCATGGGCCAGCAGTAATACCAATGTCATTACGAACAGCGGACTTGTGACGCGCCCCAAAAGCGACCGACAAAATGAGACGGTTATCATGACGGCGACGGTTACAGCAGGCAGTGCCTCCATGCAAAAGCAGTTTGTATTTACAGTATTAAAAGACGAGGAGTATACGGACCCGGATTGGGTTTCTGATGAAGATTTCTTTGGCGTGTGGAATGGCGCCAGATGGACCAATACAGGAAAATTTGATTATTCCATCAGCGGATTATCGGGAGTAGAAGCAGCGGTGAAAGAAGGAGATTATGCAAAAGCCAAAGAAGAACTGCTGTCCTATATGAAAACCAGAAACCAGGCTTCACCGGTTGCAGTGGCGAGCCGAAATTCAGGATGGGCGAATATGTGTATTTCCGGAATTTACAACCTCCAGGGAAATGCATATTATGACGGTGATGGTGTGGTAAGTTCCAATGTGTATCAGCAGATTAGCGTTGCAGTTACCAAAGGTCACATTGCAAACGGCGGCGACACTACCTACAGCATCATTGCACGCAACAATGAAATTAGTGAGATGTTGATTGCCGGGACGAACTATCCTGATGCCACAATGCGTCCTAAAATTGAACTTGTGGTGAATGGACAGACAAGAACCTATGATGCAGTGAAGTCTGCAACCATTCGCGCCGGAAATTATATGGATGCCAATTATGGTGCAGAAGAGGAATTAAGGGTGAAAATTTTTGGTGACTTTTTAGGTGACGAAACTTATCGCTCCTTGATTAGCTTTAATTTTGGTGATTTAACGGATTCCGATACGGTATCTTCTGCGCGTTTAATTCTTTACGCAAAAGTGGGGCCGGAGTTTGTGGATCAAAAAAGTTTTATTGTGAACTTTGAACCGACGAACACCTGGAATCAGGATACGGTTGTGTGGAATACCCTGACCGGGTATGTGTACAATTATAATGGAATACCCGGCGGGTGTACCTGGGACGCCGTTCCGGGCTGCGATGCAGAATATACTTACCAAGTGCCGCGCTTTTTAGCATGGCGCGGGCTGGCATCGGAATATGAATACACCGGGGATGAAAGATATGCGTATTTTATGATACGTGACATGATGGACTTTATTTGGGATAAGGGAGAGCCGTATGCCTATGCCGGAAGCGGACAATGGCCCAGAACCGGAACCATTGGTATGGGCTGGCCGCGTACATTGGATACCGCGTCACGATTGGAAAACTGGATTGGCGCATGGAACGCCATTGTTAAAAGTTCTTATATGACAGGAGAAACCTGTTCCGCAATTTTGAAAGGAATTTGGGAAATGTGTAACAATCTTCCAAAATCGCGTGTGACACAGGGAAACTGGGTTCAGTCAGAAAATACGTGTGTCGTATACGGAGCGCTGTTCTTCCCGGAATTTACGGCATCGGAAGAGTGGCTTCCCACTGCACAGACAAAATTGGAAGATTTGATGTTCACAAATAACTTTGAAGATGGTTCCTACATAGAGGCAACAGGTGGTTATAGTATCAGCGCCTATGCCACATTTCTGCAATACAAAAAAATGATGGCGGATTATGGACATAGTGTTTCGGAAAAATATGACGACATCCTTTTAAAAGGGGCGTACTATAATTTGCTAATGCGTGGACCCGATGGAACCAGATTGCAATATGGGGATGAAAGAGCTGGGTCTTTAAGCTCACAAAGTTATCCGGAGCTTGTTACCTGGTACGATGACCATGAAATTGAATATATTGATTCACTTGGCAGGAAGGGAACCATGCCGAACTGGACATCCCGTCTGTTTATGGACAGCAGAGTGTCGTACCTGCGTTCTGACTGGACGCAGAATGCGTTGTACCTATTTACCAACGTGCGTGGCGGTGGGCAACATGGCCACGCAGACGACAATGGTCTAATTGTGATGGCGTATGGCAGAAAGCTGCTCAATGATGCCGGTATATTTACCTATACTGATACGGACCCGTATCGTATTTGGGGGAAATCTACTGTAGCACACAATACCGTAGAAATTAATGGTACATCACAATCGATAGCGGCAGCGCCGGCATTGGAAGCACGGGGAACCATTCATGATTTCCGAACGAATAACAGCTATGATTTCCTGAGTCAGAGCACCAAAAGCTATGCAGGCTATGACCATCAACGGACGATTACCTTCGTTAAATCGGGATTCTGGATTGTTTCCGATTTGATTACGCCGGAAAATACAAGTAAAGCGAACAATTATAAACAAGTTTGGCATATGCTGCCGACAGCGGGAATGACGACGGACGAAACAGATTTAACCATTCAATCCAACTATACGAGCGGCGCGAATATCATAGTTGCATCCGCTGACCAGGGAGAGGCAACTGTGGACGAAGAGATGGGATATTATGACTATAGTTATCAGCAGGTGACTGAAAATCCGTATGCATATTTCAGCAAGAGCGGCGTGACAGGAAAAGCGACCTTTGACACAGTGTTGCTTCCGTACAAGAACCCGGGGCAAGGTGAAATTGAGGTGGAACGGATTGACATGGGGGTTCCGACCTATGACGTGACAGCAATGAAATTTACAACGACTGTCAGTGGCGCAACAACCACCAATTACTATGTGATGGACTACACGGACAATCCAATGCAGGCAAAGACAGTTGGCGATTATGTTGTATATGGGAAATCGGCAACAATCGTTGAGAATGCAAAAGGAGAGGTACAAGAAATTTATCTGACGGGCGGCACAAAAATAACAACGCTTGATGGGACGCCCCTTATTGCATCGGATACGGTGCTTAATGGTACGGCGGTAGTTATCAAGGGAAACACGATTACGATGGAATCCTCCGGAGATGAATTAATGTATGAAGGCGGTCAGGGTATAGACCTAACAACTTTGACCTTGTCCACTGCAAATACAATCAGAACGGTTACCGTAGATGGGGTTTCTATGGCATTTACACAGAATGGAAATGAAATCACGTTGTCAAACAATACAACAGATGAAATACTGGATAGTGATGCGAAACCCGGAAATGGATTCGGCGGCGGAGGAAGTGGTAATGGAAATAGCGGTGGCAACGGAAACATTACGCAGCCGACAACCACACCAACACCGACCGGCGGCACGCAAAGCACGCCGCAGCCACCAGACCAGCAGCTGCGTTTTCCGGATATTGAAGGGCACTGGGCACAATCAGCAATTGAAGAGGTTGCTGCGAAAGGTATCATAAACGGAAACGAAGATGGAAATTTCTATCCTGACAAAACCGTAACGCGCGCAGAAGTGACTGCAATGGTAGTGCGTACGCTAGGATTGGAGGAACGGGAGTACCGAGACAGCTTCACAGATGTTTCCACTGCTGCATGGTATGCAGACGCGGTCCAAACAGCGCTGGATGCAGGGATAATTTCCGAAGATCAGGAGTTTCGTCCTGATGACCAAATAACACGTGAAGAGATGAGTAAGATTCTTGTTGTTATGGCGGAAACACTTAATATGGTTAATGAATTACCACAAGGGTATCAAGCGGATTTCTCTGATATGGACGCCGTCAGTGAATGGGCAATCGAATATGTGAATATCGCCGGTTATACCGGTTTGATGACCGGTATGGAAGACGGTTCCTTCCAGCCACAAGGGAATGCAACCAGAGCGGAAACGGCTACCGTAATTAGCAGAATATTGCAAAAAACAGCACAATAATTAAATTCATTCATTTTTAACAAAAGGGGCTTTCCGTATAAAAGGAAAGTCTCTTTTTATCTAAAAGAGCGGTCATGAAATGAAGATGCGCGCATATACTGATAAGGAGAAACACTTTGAAGGGCAAGGGAGTGGTGCGGTTTGACGGACATCGAGCTGTTCGCGCGGATTATACGCTGCGAAGCTGGCGGAGAAGGTATGGATGGTATGAAGGCGGTTGCCTGTGTCGTTATGAACCGGGTAAATGTACAGTACGGAGAATACGGGCGGTTAGGAGGATCTATACGAGAAGTGTTGTACCAGCCATATCAATTTGACTGTACAAGAGAAGCACTGTATGGACAATATAATCCGCAAAATATTTATAATTTGCCGGCGGAAGCGATTCATTACGACATTGCGAACTGGGCGATTGCCGGCAATCGGCTGCCGAACTTGGGATTTGCCCTGTGGTATTTTAATCCATTCAGTCCAAACTGTCGACAATATTTCCCGTCAGAAGTAGGATATTTTGTGATACGCATTGGTGACCATTGCTTTTATAATCCAACAGAAGCCTATGCGAATACTTAAAGGAGGGGTCATGTATGAATGAATTTGAGTTTAAAAATTCCGGGAATGATTGTTGTCCCAGGGATGCGGAGGGAAATATGATAACGCCTGACAACTCACCTATCGTTAGAAATCCGGATGGAAGCGTTCGAACACCTTATGGGGCACCGGCACCGCCAAATCAGCCTGCAACTGGCAGAACGGGATCGGCACCGTCAAACCCGCCGGTAGACCAGGGAGAAAGCGGCATTGTATCCCCACCGGAAAGCGATTTTAATACGGAAGCATTTCAAGGGTCCATGCAGCAGATTTTGTCTGACAATATCGGACAGTTTGTGGTCTGTGAATTTATTATTGGGACGGGACCGACGTTAACGGTGAAAGAAGGCATTTTGTATTCTGTTGGACGAAGTTTTATTGTCCTGTATGAGGAGTTGAACAGGAACTATGTAGTATGCGACATCTTCTCGATTAAGTTTGTGACCTTCTACCTACCGGGAGAGCGTCCAAGACGCTATACCAGCAATAATACCTCAACAGCAAGCAGAATGAGAAGATAAAGAAACATAATATGTATGACACCAGTTTTATGCACTATGAAACTGGTGTTTTTTCTATCATTTTATTTACAGTTGTTTTTTCAGGTTGACAAGCAAGATAAGGGGCGTGCTGTCATAGATATAAAAGAAAAAGGGGGAATCCATATGGCGGTAAACCGAAAAAAAAGACCTGAAATAACCTGTTTTTATC
>CBCTHD010000199.1:0-5145 GCA_965146615.1 uncultured Clostridia bacterium | reverse complement strand
GACTTCTTCGACCAAATCACTTCTAATGATGGAGCAATATTTGTATTCCGGAACGAGATTGATTTTTGGCATAGAGTATAAATGGCCGTCATTTGCAAGCATGGATGTATATACCGCTTTATCCATTTCCAAATATTCCTTAAACTCGGGCATAATATCCAAATATTCATCTACCGCAACCAGCGCGCCTTTGCTGCCGTAATTTTTTGACTGCGTTTCGGGCAGCGGAGAGATAATATCCGGCAATTCGTTTGCTGCGGCAAGCAGATCCAGCTTCTCCAGATGACTGGTTATGCTGTTCTGTGTCAAAGTCAAATCAATATTAAATTTTTCCCGAAACAGTTTGACAATCATATAGTTATTGATGTCATTGTCTTCTCCATCATTACAAACCATCATTTCGAGTTTTAACGTTTCATCTTCCGCTATTTCCCCTGTTTGTGCGCAGCCAAACAACCCGGCAGCTATCCCCAATACCAAAATGCACGTTAGTATTTTCTTTCCTTTCATAGTATATCCCCTTTCTATTTTTATCCTTTTACCGACCCTATCATAATACCCTTAACGAAAAACTTTTGTACGAATGGGTATACCGCCAATACCGGTATCAATGTAACTACAATGGATGCAGCGATCAGCATTTCGCTTGTCAGGGGCTGCTGATTCATTGATTCATAGGCGGAGGACGATATGGATTGCATGTTCTGGTCAACGATCATTTCCTTTAACACCAATTGAACCGGAAACTTTATATTTGTTTTTAAATAAATCATTGCGTTAAAATAAGAATTCCAGTGCCCGATCGCATAGAACAATCCAATCGTGGCAATGACCGGTTTTGACAGCGGCAAAATGATTTTATAAAAAATTTGTATCTCATTTCCTCCATCTATCCGCACAGACTCTATCACGTCTTCCGGAATGGTCTTCATATAAGTTCTTACAATGATCATGTTGTAGGTACTGATTGTGCCCGGCAAAATCAACGCCCACATTGTGTCGTACAGCCCCAGCCATTTCACCAGTAGAAAATTCGGAATCAATCCGCCCGCAAAGAACATCGTAAATATAACCAACATTGTAATGGTCTTTCTGAACAGCAATTCACGTCTTGAAAGGCAAAACGCCATTGAAGTTGTGAATGCTAAATTTAAAAACGTGCCGACCACTGTATAAACAATCGTGTTTTTATAGGCTGTCCAAAAGAGTGTGTTTTTAACAACGTCACGATACGCATCAATGTTAAATCCCCTTGGGTATAAGAATACCAGATTCGCCTTGACATATTCCACACTGCTGAGCGACTTTGAAATCAGATAAATCAATGGATAAATGGAAATCACAATAATAATAACCATGATAAAAATATTTATCACATCAAAAATTCTCGAGCTCAATCCTTCCTGCTGTTTCAACTTCATCTCTCCTTACCACAATCCATCGCCGGACAATTTATTGCTGCAATAGTTTGCCAAAATGATCAATATCAAAGCCACAATTGCATTCATGAGCCCAACCGCTGCCGCAAAGCTGTAATTTGCATTTTTGATTCCGGTGCGATAAACAAATGTCGAAATAATGTCCGCCGTTTCGTAGATGCTCGGATTGTACATGAGCAACACCTTTTCATAGCCGACGTCCATCAAGTGTCCCAGCCTGAGGATTAGCAGAATGGAAATTGTCGGCGTAAGCTCTGGAATGGTGATGTTCCAAAGACACCTCCACCGTCCTGCGCCATCAATCCTTGCAGCCTCATAGAGCGCCATATCGATTCCGGACAGCGCTGATATATATACGATCGCATTGTAGCCCGTATTCTGCCAAATATCAGTGATTACATACATTGGTATAAAATACTGTTTTTCCATAAAAAAATGAATGCTCTCTTTTCCCATCATATTCCGTATTGCATTTATCACGCCACTGCTCGGCGAAACCAATTGCTGTAATATACCGATTACCACTACCGTAGACAAAAAATACGGCAGATAACTCGCAGTCTGTGTCACCTTCTTCAGTTTAGCGCTTTTCAGCTCGTTGAGCAGTAGCGCAAAAATAATGGGAATGGGAAAACCAAACACCAAATTCACCGCACTGAGCAAAAAAGTGTTTTTGATCAGCCTAAAGCAGTAGGGACTTTGGAAAAATTCTTTAAAATATTTGAATCCCACCCATGCGCTGTTTTGAATGCCACGCATAAAATCGTAATCCTTAAACGCAATGATGATCCCATACATTGGCACATATTTAAAAATAACGAAGTATAGCAGACCGGGAAGGAGCAGGACCAGCAGATAACGCTGGTCAATTGCTCTGCGCAGCAAAGATTTTTTATTCATCTAATCATATCAGTCCCTTCATTTTTTTTAAATCGCGGCCGCCTATCTCCGGCAGCCGCGACTCCTATGCTCCCGTTTCATGTTCCCAGTCATCAAAGAAGACGATTTATTCAAAAATAATAATCTCCTGTACGTCTCTCTGGTTTGCATGAACAAGCACTTTGCTGCCATGTCCTGTAACTGCATTTGCTTCAATATCGCCGATTGCTGCCTCTTCGATTTCTCCATCTTCATATTTATAAACCATACAGCCACTTGGCAGATATAACTCTTTGTTGTCCCCTACCTTCACAATCAACACATCACTTGCAATACGCTCTACGGTTCCCATAACGGTTTCTATGTGCGGGTAGCCGTTGTACCCGGATCCGAGATGCGACATGATCGTCTTTTCCTCCGTGCCGTCCACTATGTTGTAAAGCAACCGGTACGCGCTGATTTCTTCGCCGTCTTTCGATATTTGCAGCATATCGCCTACCTTTAAATCAGCCGCCGAATGAATGGGCGTCGAAACTGTGTTCGGATAAATGGTGTCTACTTCCGTATCTGCAGTAAACAACGCGCTGGTATAAGCGCCGCCCTGGTAACCGTAAATCTTGGTTGCCTGATTCCCATTGCTGTCCGTCTCCCGTGCAATTTTATCGATGATAAATGCCTTCGCATCATAGGACAAGCCGCGTGTGTTATTTTTCTGTGTTTGTTCTGTAAATTCTATCACAGAGATCCTCTGATATTCGTCAACGGAAAACAGATTAAATTTGTTATATGTTTTAGCGGAGCTCAGCAGTCCCGTCTTTCCTACGGTTACATAATCGACATCCAGTGTCCCATCAGCACTCGGTGTAGGCGTATATACCACTGTACAGTTTTCGCTTACCAACCATTTGGCTCCCAACATCCTTCTAAAATATCTGTAGCTGGTGGAACCACTCTTAAAATCCATTGTCAGCACCGTCTCGTCATATTCCATGTGTCCGTCGGTATTGTCCTGCGGCGTATTGATAGTCTGTACTTCTCCGCTGCTGTTTTGTTCATAATCAATGATTCGGCTGGCACTGCTGGAGCTATATATTCCCTGGAGCGTCCGTATAGCTTCTGCCGCCGTCATACTGGTTCCATTTAATTTCACTTTGGTCGCCAAGTTCCAGATGGCTTCCCCGGAATCTGTTACCACCTTCATTTGATATGTACTGGTCAGCGCCGTCGAGGACCCAAGTTCACAAACGACTGCAATTCTTTTTACATGGGTCTGCTCCAAAGCAACAATCAGATTGTCCGCACTGATATAGAATGCGCCGGTTTCCTCGAGCTTCGGTTCGTTCTCAATACCCGAATAAACCTCGTAAACTGTGCCGTTAATGGTGACATCACCCTCGGAATTTATTTCTTCTACTTTTCCTTTTACCACAGTGTCCGATACTTCAATCTCAATTTTTGAGGCGTCACGGCTCGACTGAACGCTCAGCACGTTAAATTCTTGCAGACTTGACAGCGCCGTTTCCGCTCCGTTTTTAACGATTTTCACAGAAGCATTCTTATCACTTAAATCCAGTGTTTCGCCAGTATATTTTTCATAAATCTTCTCTGCGCTCTCGCTGACCGATCCGACAACAAAATAATGAACATCATGAACGAAGATATATTCATACAGACCGTCGTTATTATTATCCAGCAGTTGAACACTTCCATATTCCGGCATGAGATCTTCTTTGTTGTAATCTGTTAATATGACGCCGTTATAAACTACATATACCGCCGTAGCTAATTTCTCCCTGTTGGTTTTGTTTCCATTATAGTAGCTGATTGTACCGCTTTGCAAATCGACATTTTGGATGTCTTCCGCCGCAATTGTTTGCTTGGAATTGTAGTTGTCCTTTGTATAGACATAGACAAGGGGGTTTATCTCTTCGTTCTCATCTTTGTAAAAGAATTCAACCCTGTAACCAAAATAAGAGGATGCATCGGTATCTTCCTCTGAATAGGTTACATCGTCAATTTTAACGTCTCCGTCCCGTAATCTCCCAGCCCCTGTCTGCGAAGTATAGCTTGTTTCCGTTACCTGCCCTTTTCCATATTTAATACCCCAATATACGTTTAATATCGTGTAATCGTCGTCATTCTCCTCGTATGTAATATAGGAGTCTGAAATGACCGACTGGTTGAGCATTGGTTCTTTCATCATATTAAAAATCAGGTTTGCAAGGTTGCCACCCTTGGAGGATGTTTCAACATTTGACAAAATCCCTATTTTCTGCGCCACAGTGAGATACCCCACCGACCAGCCGCCGCCCACTACTGCTTTAACTGTGTAGCCCATGGCATTGACCGCTATGTTGACCGCTTCTTCATATGTCACAGTTTTATCAGGATAGAAGCAGTAATTCTCTTCCCCGCGTATGATACCAATGGCTGCCGCCGCACTGATAACTGAAAAATCGGCACGATTCTGCGGGACATCAAGAAAATAAATTGTATTTCCCGCACTATAGTTATCCGCACCGCCAAGAGCATTCATCACCAAGGCTACGAATTCTGATTTTGTAAGTTCCGCCTCAGTATCAAAGTCAGCCGGCAATACGCCAAGTTTTGTCAGAAACTCCACCTGATAAGATGTTCCTGTTTCCGTTTCCTCCGCCGTTGCCGGGCAAACCATCGTTCCCATCAGTAAAACGGCTATCAATAATACCAAAATTCTTTTTTTCATATTTTATCCCTCCATCAGTACAATCTGATATAGGAGCTGCACTGCTTCTGCACGTGTCGCAGGCTCGCCCGGTCTTACATTTTCTTCATTCAGCATTCCATT
>CBCTHD010000198.1:0-5161 GCA_965146615.1 uncultured Clostridia bacterium | reverse complement strand
TGATACCAATTTCTGCACCAAAGCCAAATTCGAATCCATCGGTAAAACGCGTTGACGCATTGGCATAAACTGCCGCCGCATCTACTTCCTGCTGGAAGCGCCGTGCATTGGTGTAGTTTTCTGTCACAATGGCTTCTGAATGTCCGCTGCTGTAGCGGCTAATATGTTCGATCGCATCCTCCAGACTATCCACAATTTTGACCGCCAGAATCAAATCTAAAAATTCTGTTGCATAATCTTCCTCTTCTGCCGCCCGAATACCAGGCAGAATCGCACAGGTGCGCGCGCAGCCGCGCAGTTCTACATAATAAGGCTCCATTTCCGCCGCCATACGGGGTAAAAATGCTTCCGCCACATCCGCATGTACCAGAATCGTTTCCATTGCATTACACACGCCGGGACGGCTACACTTGGCGTTGACAGCAATCGCCACTGCTTTCTCCAAGTCCGCCCACTGGTCCACATAGGTATGGCAGTTGCCAACGCCCGTTTCGATCACCGGTACAGTGGATTCCTTCACAACCGTCTGAATCAATCCCGCGCCGCCACGCGGAATCAGGATGTCTATGTAATCGTTCAGTTTCATCATCCCCCGCGCCGTCTCCCGTGAGGTGTCCTCTACAATTTGCAGCGTGCCATCCGGCATCCCCGCCCCCCGGATTGCCTGTGCCAACACATTGACAATGCACAAATTAGAATGCAGGGCTTCTTTCCCGCCGCGCAAAATAACCGCATTGGATGTTTTCAGACACAGCGCGGCGGCGTCCGCTGTAACATTGGGACGCGCTTCATAGATAATGCCAATTACGCCAATCGGCACCCGTTTTTTGCCGATTTCCAGACCATTGGGACGCACGCTCATGCTGACCGTTTCCCCAATGGGGTCTTCCAAATCCCGAATTTGTAAAATGCCTTCCTGCATGGAAGCAATGCGCTCCGGCGTCAATGTCAGCCGGTCCAGCAGCGCTCCCCGGATTCCTTTTTCTGCCGCAGCCTCTAAATCCACCTGGTTCGCCGCTAATATTTCTTGCATATGGTCTTGCAGCGCCTGTGCCATGTTTTCCAGCGCTCTATTTTTCGTATCCGTGCTGGCACATATCAGTTGCCGGCTTGCTTGTTTTGCCAGTTTTCCTTTTCTCTCTAACTCTTGATTCATTTTCACTCAACCCGCCTTCCTCTTGATTCCGTCATTTTCTTATCTTTATTGTACCATGAATCGCCAAGTATTTCAATAGTGTACATGTCCCAAAGTTTTTTTATTTGTATCACAACAATGCAGCATGTCCAAAATATTCATCATTGACAGAATGACCTTGCTGGCGGAAAAAGCGGCAGCGCTTGCTTCGACCGTGGAGCTGGAGGACGATGTTTTACATATCACGGAGCCGATTGTGAAGGTTCTGGAACCAAGTGCGGTACAGACGACGGAATTGCTGGACGAAACGCTGAACAATAACGGCGTGCAAACACAGAGGATTATGACTAAAACGGTGCGGGTAACAACGCCCAAACCCGGCGCCGTAACTGTACAGAAAGATACGGCAGACACCGTGGTGGACAACGTAAAGGTACAAACCTCGTTCGCGACGGTGACCATGGACGCGGCGTTGGAAACGGCGTTTCCCCTAGAAAGTCTAGGAACAAATAAAGTGGCGGTAACGTTCGACACTGGCAAAACCACGACCATGAAAATATCCTTTCCGGGCAGACCTATATGGTGGTTATGGATGAAAACGGCAATGCTATAGGCGGGAAATATAATCCGGTGACGGGAGAAATTGAAGCGAAGATTTCCGAGAGCGGCGTTTATTCGGTAGAACACAATGAAAAGGATTTTGCGGACATCAAGGATAAGGCTGCGGAAATGCAGAATGCCATCAAAACACTGGCGGCAAAGGGCATTATTAACGGTACAAGTGAAAGCACGTTCAGCCCGGACGATTCGATTTCCCGCGCGGAAATTGCAGCTCTCATAGTGCGCACCTTATCCAAGTTGGATCCGAACGAGAACGGCGGCTTTGCGGACGTCACCCCAGGCAACTGGTATTTTGGCGCGGCAGGATCCTGCAAAAAATATGGTATTATCAACGGCTTTGAGGATAACACCTTTCGGGGCGACGACAAAATCGCAAAGGAGCAGATTGTAGCGGTAGCGGCGCGTGTGCTGAAAAATGAGATGAATTACAAAGTGCCGGAGAATATCGTGGAATATCTGACTTATGCAGATGCGGCGAATCTGCCGGAATGGGCAAAAGAGGATATTGCAGTGGCTAATATGGCAAATCTAGTGATGGACAGATCGGATAATCTGTTCGCCGAGGAGGACCAAATGACCCGTGGCGATGCTGCAATTATTCTGTATAGGCTGTTTCATAAGATTTGGTAAAAATAGAAAAACGACAAAATACCCGGACAGAAATAAGGAAATTCCTTTTTCTTATCCGGGCGTTTTGCTTATGAACCAAAGAGTTATGATTAGTCGCAGAAATTATTGTTGTTGTTTTTGTTAGTCTTCTGGTTGCTGTTCTGATTTTGATTCTGATTCTGGTTGTTGTTATTATTGTTTGAGAAATTGTTGTTGTTATTATTGTTGCTGCCATTGTTGCGGTTGTTGTTTTCTTTCATTTGTTTCACCTCCAAACATTTGGTCTGAAAGTAGTATGGCAAAAAAACGAAAAAACTATACGTAAAAATATGCTTTTTCTTCTTAAAATTTGATTCCCTTTTTATCTTGCGAGAGTTTCCATGGACGCGCCTTGCCAATCCATCCTTGCCTGTGCCAATATTGCTGATCGACCGGATTGATTCCCAACTTTTGAAATACCCGCATTTTGTAAAACATCCATTTTACGCGCCGCCGGGTCTTTTTTGCCTGCACCGCTCTGCGGCACTGTTTCGCCAGCTTGACAGCATCCTGTTCAATCTGTTTTTGAATCTTTTGAGATACGTCCGCCGGGTACAGAGCACGCACCTGTTTTCCATAGGATAGTACGGTGCCGACGCCCCAATAGTCCATGTTATCCTGAAAATCGCGCAGTGCATATTCCATGCCTGCACCCGCTGCTGCTGTAATCAACAATGCACATTTTCGAAACAGTGTCTTATCTGGACGATGCACCATCCAGCGGCAGCCAAAATGGTCTAAAAATGCTTTCATTTGCCCCGTCACATGAAAAACATATACAGGACTGACCAATATCATTAAATCCGATTCCTCCAATGCCGTTACAATTGGTTGCAGCGCTCCCCAATGTGGACACGCTTGCTGGGGATGGTCGCCCTCACTTTGAAAACATTTTCCGCATCCCAAGCAAAACGCTCCAAAATCTTGAGGCAAAAAAAATTCTTTGACATCCCCCTGCGACAGTTGTTCCAAAACCTTCCGGGTAATATCATAGGTAATTCCGTGATGCGCGGTTCCATAGACTACTGCAATTTTCATGCTCTATTGCTCCTTCCAACAATACCGCATAGCTTTTTTATATTTTTATAGCTTTTTTTATTTATCTGTGTTATAATAGTAATCAAAGGAGGCAGAGTATAATGAAACATAACTCAATAAAGTTTATGTGGCTGGTCTGTGGGATTATACTTGTTTTCGCGGGAATAGTCGCCATATTCAACCCTTCCGGTGCGATTTCTGCAATCGCCTATGTACTGGCTTTGGCGCTTCTTCTTTCGGGTATCGCGCAGATTATCGTATTTGCCACAACGCATGACACTGTGTTTGGAAACATCTGGGTGCTGCTGGAAGGCTTATTAAACATTCTCATTGCCGTGCTTCTGTTATGTAATCGGTTCCTTGCAGAAGCTGCAATCCCTGCTATTTTCGGCATGTGGCTAATGGTATCCGGTATTACCAGAACAATTTTCTCCATAGATTTAAGAAAATTGGATATGTCTGGTTGGGGCTGGATGCTGCTTGTTGGTATTTTGTGCATTCTAGTTGGTTTCTTCTCTTTCTTTCATCCATTCGTCGCAGGGATGGCGCTTGGTATTTTGGTTGGAATTTTATTTATCCTGCAAGGCATTCTCAGCATTCTTGTCTGGATTTATGCTATGCGCCGTGATTTTTAGAATAGAGACTATGAAATTGCCGGGCAAAGGCACCTTTCAAAAATAAGCCGGATAGGAAAATGGACGCTGCTTCAGAAGCGGCGTCCATTTTATTTTTTATCACGATGACTTTATTTCACTTCGGATTCTTTTAAGGCATTTTCCATCAATTCTGCAAGTAGTTTTGGATTTGCTTGACCGCCTGTTTCCTGCATGGCGCGTCCAATCAACGCTTTGAGTGCATTCGTTTTTCCCGCGTGGAAATCTGCCACGGATTTCGTGTCTTGCTTCATCACGCGCTGTACCGTGTCCTGTAAAATCGACGCATCATTGATTTGCCATAGCTGCTGTTCCTCCGCCAAAACGGACGGCGCCCGATCTTCCCGCCACATTTGTTTCACCAGTTTTTTTGCGGTGCCGTTATTGATTTTATCCTCCGTAAGCAGTTGGCAAAGCTCCGCCATGTGCGCTGCGCGGATCGGAATGGTTTCCGCGTCTGCCGGCAACAATTTCAGCATTTCGCCCAGCATCAGATGTGCCAATGTTTTGGGGTTATCGCACGCGCACGCCGCCGCTTCAAAATAGTCCGCGGTCAACAAATCTGCGGTCAGTAAATCCGCATCCGCAGCAGAGAGTCCATACTGCTCCATATAATTCTTTTTTCTGTCGTCCGGCAGTTGTGGAATGGACTGCTGCATTTCATCCAGCCATGCCTGCTCTGTAATGACCGGAATCAAATCGGGATCGGGAAAATAGCGGTAATCGTCCGCATTTTCTTTTCTACGCATGGAAAACGTTTTTCCGCTTTGCTGGTCAAACCGCCGCGTCTCCTGCACAATTTCCTCTCCCGCTTCCAGCGCCTTCACCTGTCTGGTAAATTCATATTCAATTGCCTTACCAATGAACTGGAAGGAGTTGAGGTTTTTCATTTCTGTACGGGTGCCAAATGCAGTTTCTCCTTTTTTGCGCACTGACAGATTGACGTCGCAGCGCAGGGAGCCCTCCTGCATTTTACAGTCCGACACACCGGTATACATCATAATGGCGCGCAGCTTGCGCACATATTGTTTTGCTTCTTCGGCGCTGCGGATGTCTGGCTCGCTGA
>CBCTHD010000197.1:0-5170 GCA_965146615.1 uncultured Clostridia bacterium | reverse complement strand
ATCAACTGTTAGATGGCAATGTACAGGGTATCATTCGAGTCACATTAAAATATGGTCAGGGAAAATCTTCTGCGATCTCCGGAATCAAAAGAGTGAGCAAACCCGGACTTAGAATATATGCCAGCAAAGATGAACTTCCGAAAGTGCTGCGGGGAATGGGGATTGCGATTATCTCAACCTCTAAAGGCATCATGACCGACAAGGAAGCCAGAAGACAGCACGTGGGCGGAGAAGTTCTTGCGTTTGTATGGTAATAGAAATTAAGGAGAAAGCCGAGGAGGTGTAAACAGTGTCCAGAATAGGAAAAATGCCTATCGCGATTCCGTCCGGAGTAGATGTGAAAATCGATGGCGCTACCGTGACGGTGAAAGGTCCCAAAGGAACACTGACAGATACATTTGACCCAGAAATCAAAGTGGAAGTACAGGGTTCAGAAGTGATCGTATCGCGGTCCAATGACGAAAAAAGAAACAGGGCGCTGCACGGTTTAACCCGCGCGCTGCTGAATAATATGGTAACCGGCGTTTCGACAGGGTTTGAAAAAGCTCTGGAAGTCAACGGCGTAGGTTACAGAGCCCAGAAACAGGGCAAAAAACTGGTGCTCAGCCTGGGATACTCCCATCCGGTTGAAATGGAAGAAACCGATGACATCACAATTGATGTACCGGCTCCCAACCAGATTATCATTAAAGGGATTAATAAACAAAAAGTAGGTCAGTTCGCTGCGGAAGTCAGAGAAAAAAGACCGCCGGAACCCTACAAGGGCAAAGGTATTAAATACGTGGATGAACACATCAGACGTAAAGAAGGTAAAACAGGGAAAGCGAAGAAATAATGCGGCGGCTTAAAAGGACCTGAAATCCCTTATTATGTAGCGGAGGAGGCGAAATGAGATGATAAAAAAAGCGGGAAGCAATGTTGCGAGAAAAAGACGTCACGAGCGCGTGCGTAAACATATCAGCGGAACCGCGCAGCGTCCGAGACTGTGCGTATACCGGTCACTGAGCAATATCTATGCACAGATAATCGACGATGTAGAAGGGAAAACCCTGGTAGCGGCTTCTTCTTTGGAAAAAGCCATGGAAGGGAAAAATGGCGGAAACATCGAAGCGGCGAAAGAAGTCGGAAAACTGGTTGCAGAGAAAGCAAAAGCGGCAGGAATTACATCCGTAGTCTTTGACCGTGGCGGCTACATCTACCACGGACGTGTTGCAGCCCTGGCAGAGGGCGCCAGAGAAGGCGGACTGGAATTCTAATGTGACCTTGTGTTTGATAGACCCTATATTGTAAGAAGGAGGCGAAAACAATGCAAGAAAAAATGATGGATTCTAACGTACCGGAACTGAAAGAAAAAGTTGTTACAATAAATCGTGTTGCCAAGGTTGTCAAAGGTGGTAGAACCTTCCGTTTCAGCGCACTGGTTGTTGTCGGTGACGAAAATGGTCATGTGGGCTGCGGCATGGGGAAAGCTGCTGAAATTCCGGAAGCGGTCAGAAAGGGAATCGAAGATGCGAAGAAAAACATGATTTCTTTCCCGATGGCAGGAACCACAATTACCCATGAAATCATCGGTAAATTTGGCGCAGGTACCGTACTGCTCAAACCGGCAGGTCCTGGTACCGGTGTTATCGCAGGCGGTCCGGTCCGTGCGGTGCTGGAACTGGCAGGCGTTCGTGACATCAGAACGAAATCCATGCGGTCCAACAATCCGCGCAACGTGGTCAACGCAACCATTGAAGCGCTGAAAAACCTCAAACAGGCAGACGAAGTTGCTGCAATGAGAGGAAAAGAAGTAAAAGAATTGTTAGGTTAATAGGAGGGAGCAATTATCATGGCGAAACAGCTTGAGGTAACACAGACCAAAAGTGCGATTGGCCGCAAAAAAGATCAGATTGCGACCCTCGAAGCACTGGGACTGAAGAAAATCAGAGATGTGAAAGTGCATCCTGACAATCCTCAGATTAGAGGTATGGTAAATAAAGTAACGCATTTGGTAAGCGTTCGCGAGATATAAGAAATTAGACCGAAAGGAGGCGAAGGAAATGCGTCTACATGAACTTTCACCGGCGCCCGGTTCCGCAAAAGATGTAAAAAGAAAAGGTCGCGGACACGGGAGTGGAAATGGGAAAACAGCCGGCAAAGGACATAAAGGGCAGAATGCACGTTCCGGCGGCGGTGTAAGACCGGGGTTTGAAGGAGGTCAGATGCCTCTCTACAGAAGAATTCCGAAACGTGGATTTACCAATATTTTTGCAAAACAATACGCAGAAGTAAAACTGACGGATTTGAATAAATTTGAAGACGGTACCGTCGTAACGCCGCAGCTGTTAAAGGAATCCGGCGTCATCAGCAAGGTCTGTGATGGTGTGGTGGTCCTGGGAAATGGAACCATTGAAAAGAAACTCACCGTACAGGCAGCGCGCGGGACCAAAGGAGCAAAAGAAAAGATTGAAGCAGCAGGCGGAAAGGTAGAGGTGATGTAAGGTGATTAAAACCTTAGTGAATGCATGGAAAGTACCCGACCTGCGCAAAAAAATACTCTTCACAGGGCTAATGCTGGCAATATTTGAACTGGGATGCGTCATCACCGTTCCCGGGCTCAAAGGCGATGCGCTCACACAGTTAATGGGAATCGGTGCAAATGCGACGGCAGCCGGTTCAGCATCAGTCTTCAACCTGCTGAATATCATGGGCGGTGGTGCGCTGGAAAATGCATCTATTTTTGCAATGAGTATCACGCCGTATGTTACAGCATCAATTATACTCCAGCTTTTGACCGTGGCGATTCCGGCATTGGAACGTCTGGCGAAAGAAGGACAGGAAGGCAGAAAAATTATTGAAAAATGGACACGCTACAGCACGGTGATTCTGGCGTTCATTCAGGCCGCCGGTATTTATATCGGACTGGCAAACAGCAGCTTAGTAGAGGACCCGGGTCTCATGAGCTTTGCCATCATTGTGATTTCTCTCACGGCAGGAACCGCATTCCTGATGTGGATGGGAGAACAGATTTCCGATAAAGGCATAGGTAACGGTATTTCGGTCATTATCTTTACCGGTATCGTGACTCGTGTGCCGAGTATGATTCAGCAGTTCATCGTGTATATCCAGGGCGGAACAATCTCTTGGCTGGTTGGCATTCTGATTGTTGTAGCAATTCTGGCAGTGTTCGCACTGGTGGTTCTGATGAACGATGCAGAACGGAGAATCCCAGTACAGTATGCAAAACGTGTCGTTGGCAGAAAAATGTATGGAGGACAAAGCACCCACATTCCTTTTAAAGTGGCAATGGCCGGTGTCATCCCGATTATCTTTGCATCTTCGCTGATGGCGTTTCCATCAACGATTGCGCAACTGTTCGGCGGTGCAAAAGAAGGCTCTGGGCTGGCGAAGTTCCTGAATTTCATAGGACCTACTTCCTGGTTCTATGCAGTGTTGTACTTTGTCCTGATTATCTTCTTTACTTTCTTCTACACAGCGATGATGTACAATCCGATCGAAATGTCGAACAACATTAAAGCAAACGGCGGATTTATTCCGGGGATTCGCCCGGGACGTCCGACCAGTGAATATATTTCCAGAGTCATGAACCGCGTTACCGTGATGGGTTCCATCTTTATCGCATTTATTGCGGTGCTTCCGCTGATTGCGGCAGGCAGCAACGTTTCACTCGGATTTAGCGGAACTTCTTTGCTGATTTTGGTTGGTGTTGCATTGGAAACCTACCGTCAGCTTGAATCACAGCTCATGATGCGGCATTACAAAGGATTCCTAGAATAAGGACTGTAACGAAAGACAGCGAGATAGAACTTGAGATTCAGAGGGGACGATATGAAACTTTTATTATTAGGACCGCCGGCAGCCGGAAAAGGAACACAGGCGGAGAATTTGGTAGCACATTACCACATTCCGTCTATTTCAACCGGCGCAATCTTTCGGGAGGCAATTGAACAAATGACGCCTGCCGGAAAGCTGGCGAAGGAGTATATCGACAAAGGACAACTGGTTCCTGACGATGTGACGATTGCTATTGTGCGGGAGAGACTTGCAGAGGAAGATTGTAAGAATGGATACATTTTAGACGGTTTTCCGCGTACTCTCGTACAGGCGCAGGCTGCGGACGATATGGGAATCGTATTTGACAAGGTGGTTTTGATTGACGTTGCGGATGCCGAGGTTATCCGCCGGATTTCAGGCCGCAGACAATGCAGCGGATGTGGCGCGGTCTACCATATCGATGACAACCCATCTGAAAAAGGCAGTCTGTGCGCCAAATGCGGGGAGAAACTTATCACCCGCGACGACGACACAGAGGAGACTGTAAAGATTCGGCTGGACGTCTATCATGATCAGACAGAACCGCTGATTCAATTTTATCGCGAAAAAGGAAACCTGATTACGGTAAAAGGACAGCGGGAAGTCGCGCAGACGACAAAGATGCTCTTTGAGGCGCTTGACGAATGAGAAGGAAGGTGTCCGGTTGATTACCACAAAAAGCAAACAAGAATTAGAATTAATGCGGCATGCCGGGAAAATACTTGCGGAAACCTTTGCGGTTTTGCAGCAAGCCGTTCACCCGGGTGTTGATACGAGACATCTGGACCAGCTGGCATATGATTATATAACCAGTCAAAATGCAACACCATCGTTTAAAAACTACAATGGATTTCCGGGAAGCATTTGTGCTTCTCCGAATGAGATGGTGGTGCATGGGATTCCTTCGAAGCAGGTAAAATTGGCGGAGGGGGACATCATTAGTTTGGATGTTGGCGTCTGCTACTGCGGCTATCACGCGGACGCGGCGAGAACGTTTCCAGTGGGAAGCGTTTCGCCGGAGGCGTCCCGCCTGATTGAAGTGACACGGCAAAGTTTTTTTGAAGGGATTAGCAAAGCACGGCCGGGCAATCGCCTGGGAGATTTATCGCACGCAGTACAGGCATATGTAGAATCCCATGGTTATTCTGTCGTTCGAGATCTGGTAGGCCATGGAATTGGCGCTCATCTGCACGAGTCGCCGGACGTGCCGAACTTCGGTAGTCCGGGGCGGGGTATTCGTTTTGTACCCGGCATGACCATCGCGGTAGAACCGATGGTGAATGCGGGCGGCAACGCGGTGCGCGTGCTAAAAGATGGGTGGAGCGTTGTGACAAAAGACGGAAGTTTGTCTGCC
>CBCTHD010000196.1:0-5247 GCA_965146615.1 uncultured Clostridia bacterium | reverse complement strand
CTAAGCGGCAGAAGAACAGTATTTTTGCGTAGCGGGTATCTGCCGGAAAGGAAGTGAACCATGAAAGTATTGCATATGATTAGCGGCGGGGATTCCGGCGGCGCCAAAACGCATGTGTTTGCATTGCTGGACGCGCTGAAAAAAAAGGCGAAAGTAAAAATTGTCTGCTTTACCGAAGGGGTGTTTTATCGGGAGATTTTGGACCGGGACATCGACACAGAATTGCTGCTGCAAAAAAACCGGTTTGACCTGTCAGTGGTAGGGCAACTGGAAAAAATGGTGCAGACGGAGCACTATGACGTGATTCATGCACACGGCGCACGGGCGAACTTCATCGCATGGCAGCTCAAACGGCGCGTGGATACACCGGTGGTGACTACCGTGCACAGCGATTATTTAATGGATTTTGACGGCGTGTATAAAAAGCTGATTTATACGGCGGTCAACAAACATGCCCTGAAAAAGATGGATTATTATATTGCCGTATCCAGCGATTTTAAGCGAATGTTGATTCGCCGTGGATTTACGCCCAACAAGATTTATACAGTCTACAATGGCATGGACTATTCCAAGCCGTGTGCGTTTGTCTCCAAAGAAGAATTTGCCGCACGCTGCGGCATTGCATACGACCCGGCAAAGGTGTATATTGGCATCATTGGACGGTTCGACAAAGTGAAAAACCATGCCATGTTTTTGCGGGCGGCAAAACGAGTGCTTGCCCAACGGGACGATGTGGAATTTGTGCTGGCAGGGAAAGGGACGTTGGAGGACAGTCTGAAACAGTACTGCAAAGAAAACGGTATTGCAGATAAATTGCATTTTGTCGGATTTATCAAGGATATTTACTCTTTTATTCATTTTATTGATATTAATACCTTAACGTCTTTCAGCGAAAGTTTTCCGTATGTATTGCTGGAAGGGGCGAAAATGAGCAAACCTACCGTTTGTTCTGCTGTGGGCGGAATTCCCGACTTGATTTTGGATGGGGAAACAGGCATGTTGGTGCCCAGCGACGACGACAGGGCGCTCAGTCAAAAGCTGTTGGAACTCATTGACCAGCCACGGCTGCGGGAGGAACTTGGAAAAAATTTGCACGAACTGGCAACGACGCGATTTTCCAATGAACATCTTGCCAATACGCATATGGAGTTGTATCGGGCAATATTGCGTGACCGCCGGGAGAAAAAACGGTATGATGTGGTGTTATCCGGATACTATGGATTCAACAACAGCGGAGATGACGCGTTGCTCTATGCCATTGTGGAAGGACTGCGGCGCTATGTGCCGGACGTGCGTATTTTGGTGTTGTCCGCGCGACCCAAGGAAACGATGACAACATATCAAATCGACGCAAAATACCGATTTGACCTGCTCAGCGTATGCCGGGTACTGAAACAGAGCAAGCTGCTCATAAACGGCGGCGGCAGCTTGATTCAAGACGCGACCAGCGTGCAGTCGTTATATTATTACCTCATGGTGATGCGTGCCGCGAAGCACTATGGATGTATGCTATATATTTATGCCAATGGGATTGGTCCCATTCGCAGCAAGAACATGAGGGCAGCGCGTCAAGTGATAGAAAGCGCCGATATGGTGACGTTGCGCGACAGTGCTTCTCTGCTGGATTTGAAGAAAATCGGCGTGAGTGAAAAAGCGCCTGTCAAAGTGACGGCGGACCCCACCATGATTCTGCACGGAAAACCCAAACGCGCTGTGCAGGAAATTTTTCGCCGGGAGGGCATTCCGGAAGGACAGCCCTATATTGGTATCTCTGTGCGCAATTGGAACAAAAACGATCGGCGATTTGCGGAAAAAATTGCACAGGTGCTGGACCGGATTTGTGCACAGTACAAGGTTGTTCCGGTCTTTATTCCCATGAAATATCCTTCGGATATTAAAATTTCGGAGCGCGTGTGCGAGCTGATGCAGAAAAAAGGATATGTGTTGCAGCGGCAGTATTCTGTATTTGAAATGATTGGTATTGTGGAACAGATGGATATGATTCTGGGGATGCGATTGCATACACTGATTTATGCGGCAGGAACAGGGGTACCGGTTATTGGACTCACGTACGACCCCAAGGTAACAGGATTTTTGGAGGATATTGGTCAGCCGCGGTTCATTGACGTTTCCAATATTGATACCGAACAATTATATGGACAAATGGAAGAAGTCATGGAACATAAAGAGGAAATTCGCAGCCAGCTCAAAGCAAAAAGCGTGGAGTTGGAGAAGAAGGCATTGCTCAACGCGGAATTGGCGGCGCAGTTGCTGGAAAAAAGCGAGTAAGGTTGTGAGAAAACGGCGTCCATTGGGAAAATGAGGAGGAGTGAATATGTTGACAGTAGCGCTGCTGCAACTGTTGCCGGGCGCAACTATGCAGGAGAATTTGCAAATAGGCATGGCGGCTTGTCAAAAAGCAAAGAAGAACGGCGCGGACATTGCCCTGTTTCCGGAAATGTGGAGCAATGGATACCAGATTCCAAAGGATATAGCAGCATTGCAGGCGCAGGCGGTTTCGGCAGACAGCGATTTTGTTATGGCGTTTGCAGATGTGGCGGAAAAACTGAATATGGCGGTCGGCATCACAATTCTGGAAAGCTATGAACCGTTGCCGAGAAACACCGTCATTCTATTTGACAGACATGGAAAAAAGGTATTGACTTATGCCAAAGTACATACCTGTGACTTTGGCGACGAATGCAGACTGACAGCCGGTGATGATTTTTATGTGGCGGATCTTGATACGGAACAGGGCATCGTAAAAATAGGCGCCATGATTTGCTATGACAGGGAATTTCCGGAATCTGCCAGAATTTTGATGTTGAAAGGCGCAGAAATCGTCCTGGTGCCCAATGCATGCCCCATGGAACAAAACCGCCTTTGCCAGCTGCGCGCCAGAGCCTACGAGAATATGATGGGGATTGCAACCTGCAACTATCCCGACAGTCAGCCGGATTGTAACGGTCATTCTTCGGCGTTTGACGGCGTTGCCTACCTGCCGAAAATGCCGGAATCAAGAGATACTTGTATTTTGGAAGCAGGCGGCGGCGAGGGCATTTATATTGCTAAATTCGATATGGAATTGCTGCGGGAATACCGCAGAAACGAAGTGCATGGGAATGCCTACCGTCACCCGCAAAAGTACCAACTGCTGCTTGATGACAAAATCCATGAGCCGTTTATTCGCCAGGATTATAGACAGTAAGGAGTCGTGGGACAGCACCAAAAGAATGAATCTAATGTAACCTTGTATTCAATAAATTCAGCCAAGTTAAAGATTCGGCATTTTGTGACGAAATGTTGTTGTAATAAGCCGAAATTTTTATGTTTTGGGAGATGGCGTCAAGCCTTTGCGCTGCGTCTTCCATTTGAAGAAGCAGCTCCTTGGCACGCTGATTGCTTTCGTGAATTACCTGAGACAGCAATTTCTGATTCTCTCTAATAACGCCTTGCCGTAACGCACTTTCGTATAAATGATACGCACCGTTTGGTCCTTCCAGCCGATAACATTTTTTGGATAAAAGATAGTCGTATAAAGTGAATATGGATACCATATTACGATGTTTCACAGAAACGATGTTAAGATGATAGAAGCGCTCTAGTGTATTTCTCGTTTCCTGATAGAGTGCATTGATTTTTTCTCTTTCAGATTTTATAATAGCCAGTTGATTCGTTTTATCATCTATTTTTTTCTTTAAGGCGCTGTCTCGGCTTGTAGCTAAAATGCCGCCTAATGGGAGCAACACGAGAAATACGGCACAAGCTGCCGCCCAGATTTCCAACGAATAGAGAATGCTATCAACATAGCTATCCGCAAAAAAATAAAGGACAATGAAACCTATAATTGCTGTGACAACTGCAAGAACCGCACTGCCGGCAACAAATTCGTGTTTTGGTTTCATAACCAGTTTTTGTCTGACTTTTCGATTTTCACGATTTAACCGCTTGTGTTGTTGATCAAGCGCTTCATAGAGAATATGTAGTTCATAGCGCTCTTTTTCAAGAGTTGATACATGGCTCATATAGTTTAATAAAAGGTTATAGTCTATTTTTTCACGCAAATCTTGATTTTTATTCATGGAAAACAGTCCTTTTATCAATTTAATATAAATATTATTTATTTGGTAATAATTATATTAATATTATAGTATTTTTGTTTGTTTGTCAATAGTGTAAAATGATATTAGGTGATAGAAGTGAAAATGGAATTCAAAGAAGATTATATAAAAATAGGGCTGAAAATATCCTATTATAGAAAACTAAAATCTTTGACGCAGGAACAACTTGCTGAACTATTGGGATGCGGCGTTTCGTTTATAGGGCAAATAGAAGCGCCGAATATTTACAAAGCGATTTCCCTGGATACCTTGTTCAGAATAGCGAAGGCGCTTGAAATTCCAGCGTACAAACTATTATATTTTGATAACTAATCGGCTGGAATTGCCGAAATGAACCCCCAAGGCTGCAAATAAAAAGCCGAGGAGAGAAAAGGGAAAGTACAGAAGGCGTAATGTGTAACGTGCGCGACAACAAAAGCGGAGAAATCTGGTTATAGATTTCTCCGCTTTTGTTGCAGTATGTGTTAATTTTTTAGACAATGAATAGGAAGAACATGTTGCTGCTTTTATAGGGCGGCGCCGTTTTCGCGCAATTTTTTACGTACTGCATTCACATCAACCGTATGCGCGGATTTGCCAGAATGATATGCAACCACTGCCGCTATGCCAGCCGCCTCGCCGAGACAAGCGCAAATCGGCATGATTCGTATTGAAGCCTGCGCCTCGTGCGTCGCAGAAATACATCTGCCCGCTACCAGCAAATTATCATATTCTTTTGGTAAGAGAGCGCGGTAAGGTATTTTATAATATTGGCCATCTTTAAAATAATAATGTGAGGTTCCTGCGCCTTCGGGATTGTGAATATCAATATCGTAGTTGCCGAGCGCAATGGTATCTTTAAAATCCACCGAATTTTTGAGTTCCTCCTGTGTAAGAATGTGAACGCCTTTCAGCTTTCGGCTTTCTCTTACCCCGATTTCACTTGCGATCGAAATAATGGTGCTGTTTGCAAATGCCTTTGAATGTTTCTTCAAAAAGCGTACCATTTCAAAGACCTGCCGACGCGCCTCCGTTTCAGCGGCGCTCAAATCAAAAACATTGGTGGGATTGCGCTTTATGATTCTCGTTGTGTTAAAATGAAGAATCCCGTTTCCAATGCCTTGAAAGGTAAGGATATCTTCCCGCG
>CBCTHD010000195.1:0-5247 GCA_965146615.1 uncultured Clostridia bacterium | reverse complement strand
CGCATCTGAATAAGCCCTAATACAATTTTAACTCAATATGTGTTAAAATAAAATTAAGAAATGTAAAAGTGAAGAGATTTCAGAATGAATATGATACATAAAAAACATATATCTGTGTTTTATGTATCATATATGGCTTTTCTGGAACAATCCTTTTGGCCACGTTACTGCTTATGCTGCCGCTTGTATCGGCGGACGGCATCGTGACACCGTTTTCCAATACACTGTTCAGATTCCACTATCACAGTAGCTGCGACGATACTGTTAATGTATCTTCTTCTTTTTCTTGCCGGCGACATTGCTATAAGCAAAATTAAAGGCTTACCTAAGTGTCTGCCTTTTTGAGACAGCTTCTGCAATTGGTACAGTCGGTTTTTCACTCGGAATTACGCCTACGTTCGGCGGAGTATCGAGAGCAATTCTGATTGTCCTAATATTTTTCGGGCGTGTGGGCGGACTCACCATTTTATCTGCGACGGTATCTGCAGGACGTCAGAACATCTCAAAAAAGCCACAGGAAGGAGAAACGTGCTTGTGCGTGGAAACCGCAAGGATATTCAAAAATGCTTCCGCATTTGATTTAACATCATTGGTATTAAGAACATGACGTTATGCAAAATTTTCCAAGGAAAAAGGACAAAGACGAAGAGCGTACGTTGCTGTAAAACAGAAAATATGTTATAATTATTATGGAGGTGAGCATAAATATGCCAAGACAGGATCCAGATGTTCTTTTAAAAGCAATTCGTGACGAAAGCAAGGATAGCACAAGAGGACATCTTAAAATATTTTTTGGATATGCTGCCGGTGTCGGAAAAACCTATGCTATGCTAAAAGCTGCTCATGCCGCCAAAGAGCAAGGCATTGACGTAGTTTTGGGATATATTGAGCCACATGAGAGAGTACAGACAAAAGCTCTTGTTGCAGGGCTGGAACAGATCCCGAACCAAAAAATAAAGTACGGAAATATAGAGCTGTCGGAACTGGATTTGGACGCAGTGCTGGCAAGAAAGCCGCAGCTTGTTCTGATTGATGAATTTGCCCATACTAACGCGAAAGGAATGAGACATACCAAACGGTATCAGGACATAAAGGAGCTTTTGGCTGCCGGGATTGACGTATACACTACAGTAAATGTGCAGCACATTGAAAGCCTTAATGACATGGTTGCTGCCATAACCGGCGTTATTGTAAGGGAACGAATTCCGGACGCCATGTTTGACAAGGCAGACCAGGTGGAACTTGTTGACATAGAACCTTCCGAGCTTCTGGACAGACTAAAAAGCGGCAATGTATATAAGGAAACGCAGGCGGACAGAGCTTTGTATCATTTCTTTACGCTTGACAATTTGATTGCATTAAGAGAAATCGCCCTCAGACGATGCGCAGACAGAATCAATATTATGAGCGAAAATGTGCGTATAAAAAACAACAGCAATTTTCACACGGACGAGCATATACTGGTATGCCTTTCTTCCGCACGTTCAAATGCTAAAATCGTACGAACGGCAGCAAGAATGGCAAATGCCTTTAAGGGTGTTTTGACAGCACTGTATGTGGAAACACCGGATTTTGCTGTTATCAGCGAGGAGGATAAAAAACGGTTGCGGCAGAACATCCATCTTGCAGAGCAACTTGGGGCGAAAATCGAAACTGTTTATGGCGACGATGTGCCGTATCAGATTGCAGAATTTGCACGGCTCTCGGGGGTTTCAAAAATAGTAATAGGACGAAGCACTTCCGTGAAAAAGCATTTCTTTAACAAACCGACGTTAACGGAAAGGCTAATCGCAAATGCTCCAAATATGGATATACACATTATTCCTGACAGCAGGGACGTCACGGAATACAGAAAGGCAAAACTCAAAAAGAAAATGTATTTTAGTATCTCACTGCGCGATTTGATGAAGAGTATAGGCATTCTTCTTGCGGCTACGCTAATCGGATACGTTTTTTCCTGGCTTGGTTTTACAGAGGCAAATATTATAACCGTATATATTTTAGCTGTACTGATTATCGCCGCAATCACAACGCGTAGGTTTTACAGTCTCGTTTCCTCTGTTGTAAGCGTATTAGTGTTCAACTTTTTCTTTACGGTGCCAAAATTTACGTTTATGGCTTATGATAAAGGCTATCCTGCAACTTTTATAATTATGTTTACAGCAGCATTTATTACAAGCACTCTTGCTATAAAACTGAAAAATCATGCGAAGCAGGCGGCACAGGCGGCCTTTCGGACGAAGATTTTATTTGATACAAATCAGCTGATTCAAAAGGCGTCCGGGACAAACGAAATTATAACAGCAACAGCACATCAACTCATTAAACTTCTCGGAAGAAACATTGTTATATATTGCTGTGAAAACAATAAACTTGGAAATCCTCATATTTTCTGGGCAAACATCGAGGGGGAAGAGGATGCATTAACAACAGACAATGAAAAGGCTACGGCACAGTGGGTTATGAAAAACAATAAGCATGCCGGAGCAACTACCGACACGCTTTCCGGTGCAAAATGTATGTATTTTGCCATAAGAGTCAACAGCAATGTTTACGGAGTTGTCGGGATTGAAATGAACGACAGTGCTCTTGATTCCTTTGAAAACAGCGTGTTTTTATCTATATTAGGTGAATGCGCGTTGGCCCTGGAAAATGAAAAGAATGCACAAGAAAAAGAAGCTGCAGCGATCCTTGCGAAAAATGAGCAGCTTCGCGCAAATTTACTGCGTGCCATTTCACACGATTTGCGAACGCCGCTTACTTCCATTATGGGAAATGCGGATAATCTTCTATCAAACGGTGATTCCTTCAATGAGGATACAAAGCATCTTATTTATAAAGATATTTATAATGATTCCATGTGGCTCATTAACCTTGTTGAAAATCTTTTGTCCGTTACAAAACTGGAAGATGGTCATATGAAACTTAATCTTTCTTTAGAGCTTATGGACGAAATTATAACGGAAGCACTACATCATACTAATAGCAAAAGTGGCACACATAAAATAAAAATCGTAAATTCCGACGAATTGATTCTTGTCAATGTTGATGCAAGACTGATTATTCAGGTGGTAATCAATCTGGTAGACAATGCAATTAAGTATACACCAGAGGGATCAGAAATAGTTATAGAAACAAAAAGAAACGGCAAAAATGTTGACGTATCGGTTTCAGATAACGGTTACGGAATACCGGATGAAAATAAAAGCAAAATCTTCGATATGTTCTTCAGCGGTGCCGGCTACATTATAGACAGTAGAAGAAGCATTGGAATCGGCCTTTCACTGTGTAAATCTATCATAAACGCACACGGCGGAACCATCTCCGTATCGGATAATAAGCCACAAGGCGCTGTTTTCACATTTTCATTACCAGCTAAGGAGGTTAATATATATGAACAAGACAACAGTTTTAGTGGTTGAGGACGATATGCCCGTGAGAAATCTTATTACGACAACATTAAAAGCACACGATTACAGGTTTTTAACCGCACATGACGGGGCAAGCGCGATACTAGAGGCATCGTCGCATAATCCGGACATAATACTGCTTGATTTGGGTCTACCAGATTGGGACGGCATAGAAGTCATAAAGAAAATACGCACATGGTCGAATTCACCTATTATTGTTATAAGTGCAAGAAGCGAAGACACCGATAAGATTGAGGCACTTGATTGTGGCGCCGACGATTACCTTACAAAGCCATTTTCGGTTGAGGAACTTTTGGCAAGACTCAGAGTCACTCAAAGAAGGCTTAACTTTATTCAGACACAGGTATTATCAACCTCTTCCGTGTTTGAAAACGGGAAGCTCAAGATTGATTATGCAGCGGGCTGTGCGTATCTTGATAATGAAGAACTACATCTGACGCCGATTGAATTCAAGATTTTGAGCCTGCTTTCAAAAAACATAGGAAAGGTCTTAACGCATAAGTTTATAACGGAAAATATCTGGGGAAACAGCTGGGGCAATGACGTGGGGTCCTTACGTGTATTTATGGCAACTTTAAGAAGAAAAATTGAAAAGTCAGCTGATTCGCCACAGTATATCCAGACCCATGTCGGGGTTGGATACAGAATGATAAAGGTAGAGTAAGCCGTTTTGGTCTGACAGTACAAAACCGCCCGGTAATTTCTTGAAAAGTATTGGAATTATCCGGGCAGTGCGTAAAGTTTTGTGCAAAGTCCAAACATCAGGGTAACCAAAATTTACAAAGCAACGTTCACTCTATCGCCAAAATATATCATCAGGTTGTCTAAAATCATGCCCCAATCACGGATTGGCATCGTCCATTTATCCACGATTTGCATGGTTGTTAAATACAGGATTTTTATCAGAGCGTCATCGAAAACGAAGGCGCTTTTGGTTTTTGTCACCTTTCGCAGCTGTCAGTTGAAATTCTCTATAGCGTTTGTAGTGTAAATCAGCTTGCGGATTTCCGGCGGGTATTTGAACATAGTGGAAAGCTCGTTCCAGTTGACACGCCAGCTTTTTACGCCAAGCGGATATTTTTTGCCCCATTTTGATTCAAATTCGTCCAAAGCGACAAGGGCAATTTCCTCGGTCGGCGCTTTGTAAACCGGCTTTAAATCAGCCGTAAATTGCTTGTCTGCTTGTTTTGTAATCATACTTGCTGTAGCCGAGTTCGCTGTCTAACTCTGCATCAAGCGCCGCCTGAATAGTTTCAGCAGTCAGCATTTTTACAAACTCGTGGACATCGTTCATGTCCTTAATCCCATATTCTGCGATTAGCTCCTTTCATTTGCTGTTATCTTTTCTTGCCATAATTTAAAACCTCCATCATCTGTTATTTCTATTTTACCTGATGTTGGAGGTTTACACAATATTTTATTCACTACCTAGTCAAGTACCACCGGCTAACCCGGTGGCTTGATTATGCCCTATAAGGGCATGGTGCCTGCGGCGCTACTCGCGTTCTGAAAAAACTGTGGGTAGCAAGACTTCCCCTGCGGCCGCCTACCGGCGGCTGCTTTTATTTGCTCCCTCCTACCGACTCTCCCGTAAACGGGTCTATATACTCCTTCATCAATATTTGTTCGCTTAGCTTATCCTCTTCCAGTTGCCTTTGTATATATTTTCTTATTGCATTTTTGTTTCGTCCTACTGTATCTACGTAATTTCCTCTCGACCAAAAGTGCCTATTCCCATATTTATACTTCAAATTTGCAAACCTATCAAATATCATCAAGCTGCTTTTTCCCTTCAATATCCCCATAAATTTTGATA
>CBCTHD010000194.1:0-5287 GCA_965146615.1 uncultured Clostridia bacterium | reverse complement strand
GGGCAGTGGTGCCCTGGATTATACTGTGCCGGAAACACAGCAAACCGACAAGACTGCTTCCGTCTCTCTTGGTGTCAGGGCGACGCTGCCGGAGGGCGGAGAAATTTCGAGCACGCTTTCCACCCGCACCTTTTTAAATGATGTTGCATTTTCCGCCACTAGCCCTTATGATACGGATCAGACGCGCATAGAAGCACAAGTCAATCTCATTGATCTCACGCGTCTCAACGACGGCACAGCGAAAGGATACTACGATTATTTGGGCGACCCTGTTGCAGGAAAAACCGTGCAGGGAACCATCTATTATAACTACTATGAAAAAGAGGAATCCGGCACGTATTACGATTATTATAACAAAGTGACCCGCAAAAGGTATCGGTATAGCCAGAAGACAAAAGAGGTCAAAACGTTTACGCAAAAAACGGATGCAGACGGGAAAATCACCTATCCCTATTCTCTTTCTAAAAAAGAGGGCTGGTATACTGTAAGGCTTACCACAACCGACAACAACGGCAAACAGTTGGTGCGGATCGTTTATTTGCGGACGAAAGATACGCCAGTGCCTTGGTACCGGCAGCCCGGATCGGATTATTACCATTTGGAGTTGCAAGATGACCGCGAAAAATTCCAAATCAACGATGAAGTATCTTTCCTGTTGAAAAATAATCAGAATCCAGTCAAAAACGGAACCTTTCTATTCCTAACCGCACAAAACGGACTGCGCAATTATACCGTGCAAGACAACAGCGCATATACGCATACCTTTGCGGAGCAGGATATTCCGCGCGTCTCCATCAAAGGCGTTTATTTTGATGGTACGACCTATCACAGCACCTACGAAAACCGTTTGTCCTTTGATTTTTCCGCGCGGGCGTTACAAGTGACGATCCAGGCGGACCAGGATTCCTACCGCCCCGGGGATACGTGTACGCTGTCCGTTCATGCAGAGCGTCCGGACGGCACACCCGCTCAGTCCACGGCGGTTAACCTCAGCTTGGTGGATGAAGCATTGTTTGCACTGGAGGACCGTGAAATAGATGTGTTAAGCAGTCTGTATCAATTCTATCTCCCCTCCGGACTTCTTGGCGAAAGTTATACCCACTACTATTCCAGTTCCGATTCAGAGGAAGAGAAGGAAGAAGCGGACGCTATGGCGCCGAATGCTGCCTCCGGCGGTGGCGGTGGTGGGTCCACACCAGAAAAAGTGCGCAGCGATTTTCAAGATACGGCGGATTTCCGTCAACTCTGGCTGGACGAAAATGGTAACGGCGTCTGCACCATTCCGCTTCCCGATAACATTACCACTTGGCGTCTCACCGCATCGGCGATTACACCGGACCGTTATGCGGCGACCGTGACATCGCCTATCAAGGTCTCGCTGCCCTTCTTTGTAAATTGTTCCCTCGGCAGCACCTTCCTGGCCGGTGACACGCCGCAGGTTGGGTTAAGCGCCTATGGAGAAGGATTAGAAGAAAACGAAACGGTAACTTATACCGTTTTTAGCAAAAATGACCCTCAGCGCTGTGCAACAGAGACTGCAGCCGCCTATGAACGGGTCTATCTGCCGCTGTGGTCATTAGCGGAGGGCAGTGATACGCTCGTCATTCAAGCCTCCACTGCACGCGGCAGCAGTGACGCCCTTGAACACCCTATTCGTGCCGTGAGCACCTATTATGAAGCGGAGAAAACCGTCCGCACGCCGCTCACAGCAGGTATGACGTTCGCGCATGGCGAAAAAGGAAATACACGGCTTATCTTTACCGACCGCAGCCGCGGCGCATTGCTAAGCGATATTTACAACTTGCTGTACCAGCGCGGCGACCGCTTAGAACAACGGTTATCCAGTCAGGTGGCGTACCAGTTGATTCAAGCCTATGGCGACGATATCATGAAATCGCACGCGGAAAACTATATGTCCGACCAACCGGAATTTAAAGTGTCTGACTATCAGACCTCATCAGGCGGCATGAGTCTGTTTACCTATAGCAGTGCTGATTTGGACTATACCGCGAAACTGCTGCCGCTGGTAAAGGAAGACCTGGACAAAACGCGTATGGTGGATTATCTCTATACACAGTCCGGCTTAAATACCGAAAATGCAGTGCTCAATGCCAAGGCGCTGTATGGACTTGCCGTATACCAAGAGCCCGTTCTGTTGTATCTGGACCAGCTTTCTCAAGTGGAAAACTTGTCGCCGCTCGATGCTGTCTACTGTGCACTGGCATATCTGCAAGTTGGTGGACAGGACAAGGCGCAGGAACTATATGACCGCGTCATTGTGCCGCTGATAGAAGAATATACGCCCTACTGCCGTGTGAACACCGGCCGTGATCAGGCTGACATTTTGGAAACGACCGCTTTGGCGGCATGTCTGGCGTCCCAGCTTGGTGCACCGCAGCGGGAAGGTTTTTACCAATATGCGCTGCACAACTATTCGGAGGATTACCGCGTTACTATAGAAAAGCTGATGTATGTCAGCAGCGAAATTAAATACTATTCCGCCGAACCGAGCGTCATCACCTACCGACTTTGGGGTGGGGAATATACAAAGACTTTGAAAAACGGCGCTTGCCATAGTATTGAACTAGCTTCTCAAAGCATGGATGCATTGGAAATTCTCTCTGTGACCGGGGACGTCGATTGTCTCTCCTGCTTTACCGCGCCCCTGGAAAACGAATATCCACAAAGCGATGATATTACCGTCAGCCGCCAGTTTTTCCGTTACGGTACCGGAGAACCTGCAACGGTATTCCATGCGAACGACATTATTCAAGTCGTGATTACTGTGCAGTATGGGGAAAAAGCGGCAAACGGCTGTTATGAAGTCACGGACCTGCTGCCGTCTGGGCTGAAATTTCTCAGCAACACCAGTTCCTTGCCACAGATGGCCGCCAATGCTTCCCGCATCTGTTATGGTAGAATTGCAGGACAAAAAGTGCAGTTTTACAGCAGTACCTTCCAGCGAAATGACAGTTATACGTATCTCGCGCGGGTCCAAAGTCCCGGAACCTATACGGCAGCTGGAACACTGGTGCAAAGCACCTATGCGGACGGGCTGATGCATTTGGGCGCAGAACAGCAAATTACCATTTTGCCGGAATAAACCGCGTAGAATACGCCTGTACGATTGTCAAAAAGAAGGACCTCCTTTAACCGGAGGTCCTTCTTTTTGACAAAAGCCTTCTATGCGCCACTAACGCAAAGAAGGCTCTGTTATTATTCTGTTTCAACTTAACGGCTTTTAAGTTTCTGCAAATCAAGCTATGCAGATTATCCCAATTCTGCTTCCAGCTTTGCAATGGCGTCTTTGACGCGCTTGATGCTTTCCTCTTTGCCCAGCACATCGCACAGTTCAATTCCGCCGCCCGGCGTAAACGCTTTCCCGCTCAGCGCCACGCGCAGCGGCCACAGCAACAGCCCGTTTTTCACGCCCAACTCCTGAATCTTTGCAAACACTGCATCATGCACCGTTTCCATCGTCCAATCGTCAATGCTCTCCAAGACAGGCAACACCTGTTTTAAGCTGTCCAGCGAGTTTTCGGGATTTGTCTTCATCTTTTTATGCGTGTATAATCCACTTTCATAATCCGGTACCTGTTCAACAAAATCCACCTGTCCCGGAATATCGGATAATAGTTCCACGCGCGTATGCAGCAGACGTGTCAGCTTCATTAAATCCACATCTCTGGTAATGACCTTCTTATAATATGGCAGTGCCAACTCGTGGAATGCTTCCTCACTCATACGTCGAATATATTCTCCGTTCATCCAGTTCAGTTTTTGCGTGTCAAAAATTGCCGGAGATTTGCTGATACCGGATGGGTCAAATGCTTCAATCAAGCCTTGCATGTCAAAAATCTCGTTTTCCCCGCCGGGGCTCCAGCCCAGCAGCGCGATATAATTCAAAACTGCTTCTTTGAGATACCCCTTTGCAATAATATCTTCATAGGATGCGTCGCCGTTTCGTTTAGAAAGTTTGGTATGCGCATCTTTCATGACCGGCGGACAGTGAACATAGACTGGTTTCTCCCAGCCAAAAGCATCATACAGCAGGTTATACTTCGGTGTGGAAGACAGATATTCACTACCGCGGATAACGTGCGTAATGCCCATCAGATGGTCGTCAATGACGTTAGCAAAATTATAGGTCGGCAGTCCATCAGATTTGAGCAAAACATTGTCGTCCAGCGTACTGTTGTCCACTTTAATGGTGCCAAAAATCACATCATCAAAGGAGGTAGTTCCCGTTGTAGGCATTTTCTGGCGAATTACATAAGGAATCCCCGCCGCTTTCTTTTCTTCAATTTCTTCTTTCGACAGATTCCGACAATATCCGTCATATTTGGTCGGCATTTTGGACGCTTCCTGCACGGCGCGCAAATTGTCCAACCGTTCTTTGTCACAAAAACAATAATATGCGCCGCCCAGTTCCACCAATTTCTCTGCATATTCTTGATAAATCCCGCGTCGTTCGCTCTGGATATACGGACCGTAATCTCCGCCAATGTCAGGACCTTCATCGTGAATCAATCCCGTTTCTTTCAACGTGCGGTAAATCAAGTCTACCGCACCCTCCACATAGCGCTCTTGGTCCGTATCCTCAATGCGCAGGATAAAATCGCCGCCGTGTTTTTTTGCAATCAAATATGCATAGAGCGCCGTGCGCAGGTTCCCAATATGCATATACCCCGTCGGGCTGGGGGCAAATCTCGTTCTTACTCGTTTTTCCATTGTGTCAAAACCTCTTTCATATGGGACCCAGATTGTCCCATTCTTCTCCCTTCTATTATATCTGCCCCAAGCAACCTATGTCAATACCTTTTTTGCGTAATTATAGGAATTTTAGATTTTTTCTGCAAAAACAATGCTCCGACAAGGTGGATCGTTCTACCGGGAGTACAATGTCTCCATTGAAACCATCGCATAAGATCTACACACAACTTTTATCCGTTTTTATATTCGAGATACATATTCCACCCGCAATCAGCAAAAATGCTGCAAGATACTGTATTTTAAATATATTTTCGCCCAACAGTAACGCGCCAAATACACATGCAAATACAGGTTCTGCAAATTTTATAATAAACAGCTTTGAAAGTTCTCCGTTTTTTACAACTGTAAACCAAATACAATAACTGAAAATGGAGGCAAGGCAGATGTAAATCATAAGAAAAGATTGGCCGAATGTAAAATTCATATGCATTCCTCCGCCAAGCAGCTATCCAAATACAAGAAGCACAACGACTCCGAAAAGCTGTGACACGCCGGTCATTGAGACCGGCACTAC
>CBCTHD010000193.1:0-5293 GCA_965146615.1 uncultured Clostridia bacterium | reverse complement strand
CGGGGGCAATTAGCGATATTGATGCCAAGCTGCAAATTATTTTTTCTGAAAGCGTCACAACGATTGACTACGCGCAAAATATTGTTGTCGTGAAAACCTTGCCGGGCATGGCACAGGCGGCAGCGTCCGCAATGGATGCGATGGAGCATGATGGGGTGATAGGCTGTATTGCAGGAGATGATACTGTGATGGTGGTCATTCGTGATACCAAAGAGGCACAAAAACTGACGGCGAAGCTGAAGCGTCTGGTCAAATAACGGAAGGGAAGTGGAGTCGTATGCTGGCGAATTTGAGTATTCAAAATATTGCCGTTATTGAATCAATTCAGGTGGAGCTTCAAGATGGATTTAATGTTCTGACAGGAGAAACTGGTGCGGGAAAATCTATTCTTATCGATTCTATTGCTATGGTGCTGGGACAGCGCACACAGAGGGAACTTATCCGTACTGGTGCGGATAAGGCAAAGGTCAGTGCGCTGTTTTATGTGTCAGACTGTGTGTGGAATTTACTGGAGCAAAGCGGTATTGAACGTACAGACGATGGGTCTCTGCTGGTGGAACGGGAGTTGGCGGACAATGGTCGCAGCACTTGTAAAGTAAACGGCGCTTTGTCCAGTGTGACCATGTTAAAAGAGATTGGGAAGCATTTGATTCATATTCATGGCCAGCAGGACACAACGTTGCTCTACAGTGCAGATAAGCATATTGATTTGTTGGATACTTGGGCAGGCGGGGCGCTGCAGGATTGTAAAGAGAACTATTTGAAATTGTACATAGAATATGGGGAAGTGCGGCGCCGTTTAGAAGGCCTGCAAATGGACGAAAGCAAACGCGTGCGGGAAATGGATGTTTTGGAGTTCCAGGTGCAGGAGATTGAAGCCGCAAACCTGTTGCCAGAGGAAGAAAAAGAATTGGAAGACCGCAGAAATGTTTTAGAGAATGCGGAAAAAGTCAATGAAACATTGACACAGGTATATCAGATACTATATGAGCAAGAGTCCAGTGCTTCGGAGCTAATTGGTGCCGGTAGTGCCGAGTTACAGGTGATTGCAGGAATTGGAGAAGATTTTGCGGATCTTTCCGAGCGTTTGGAGGATATTAAGTATCGCCTGGAAGATGTGACGGGAAGTATTGCTGCTTGTATGGATGAGGTGGACTATAGCGGACAAGAATTGGATCGGATTCATGACCGGTTGGACGCGATTCGTACGCTTAAGCGGAAATATGGACAAAGCATTGAAGAGATATTGCAGTTCCACGACGAGGCGGCGCAACGGCTGGAAGAACTGCGCGGAAGCGAGCAGCAGTGTGGGCAGTTGGAGGAGCAACTCACGGGGCTGAAGCAAAAGCTGGAACAAAGTGCAAGAGAACTGTCGCAGCAACGCCGAACGGCGGCGGTTAAGCTGGAAAGAGAAATTGAAGCGCAGCTTAGCGAACTACAAATGAAAGGTTGTAAATTTCAAGTATCTATGCAGCAAACGGATGGATTTACGGCAAAGGGAACGGACAAAATTGAGTTTTTGATTGCGCCGAATGTAGGTGAAGAACTTCGACCGCTTTCCAAAATTGCCTCAGGTGGGGAGCTTTCCCGTATCATGCTGGCAATTAAGTGTATTATGGCAAAAGCGGACAGCAACGAAACGTATGTGTTTGACGAAATTGATACCGGAATCAGTGGGCGTGCGGCAGAAAAAGTGGCACAAAAACTGGAAAAAGTATCCTTACAAAAACAAACGCTTATCATTACCCACAGCGGAACAATTGCGGCAATGGCAGATCATCATTATTTGATTGAAAAAAAGGTCAGAGATGGTAGAACTATGACGGGGTTACGGCAATTAGATAGGGAAGGGCGTATCCACGAAATCGCACGCCTTGGCTCTGGCGACCAAATCACAGAAACTGCCTGCCGTCATGCAGAAGAGCTGCTTTCCTTGGCAGCAGAAACGAAGGCTGCGTTAAAACGTACCGAAAAAACATAAAAAAACACGAAAAAAGCAGAAAACAGACAGAATGTAAAGCAAAAAACGTTATTTTTTTCTGTAGAACGTTGTAGTATAATAGGAGATACATAGATGTTTGAGGAGGAATATTCAAACATCTATGTATTTTATCATTTATGGAGGAACCTCAAGTGGAGATTGCAAACCGAACCATCGTGGTTGGTCATTATGGTAGTGGAAAGACGGAATTCGCCCTGAACCTGGCGCTGCGTCTGAGGACGGAAGGAAAACGTGTCACCATCGTCGATTTAGATACAGTGAACCCTTATTTCAGGACAAATGATATTAGAAAGAAGCTGGAGGCGTTGGGAATTGGTGTGATTGCGCCGATTTATGCCAGCACCAACTTCGATTTGCCGGCATTGCCGCCGGAGATATACGCCGCATTTGAAAAAACGGAAGAATATGTGATTTTTGATGTGGGTGGTGACGATGAAGGCGCGACAGCGTTGGGACAATATAAATCGAGATTTGACGAAGCGCCCTATGAAATGCTGGCGGTTGTCAATGCGAAACGCCCGCTGACTGCTACGGCGGAAGAGATGGCGGAAAGCGTGCGGTTAATTGAGTTGACATCGCGGCTTAAAGTAAGCGCATTGGTCAACAATACCAACTTATCGTATGAGACGCAGCTGGAGGATGTACTAGAAAGTGTCCGCGAAGTGGAGCGCGCGGCGCAAATACTGAATATTCCGGTAAAATGTACGTCGGTACGGCAGGATTTGGCGCAGGATATTCCGCAGGAGGATATATTTGCATTGGAGCTACAACTGGAATTACCAGGTGGCAAAGGCTGAATATAGAAAGGATTAGTATGTTGGAGGTGAAATGATATGGCAAAGATTACGATTCATTTGGAAGCATGTAAAGGGTGCGGGTTATGTACAACGGCCTGTCCTTTGAACTTGCTTTCTATGGCGGAGAAGATGAATAAAAAAGGGTTCCGTCCCGCTCAGATTTTGGAAATGGAGAAGTGCGTAGGGTGTGCGTCCTGCGCGATGATTTGTCCAGATTGTGTTATCGAAGTGGAAAAGTAAAATTAGGTAAATGGAATAGATTGGAGCGTGAAAGCAGTGTCAGAAAAAGTATTAATGAAAGGAAATGAAGCACTGGCAGAAGCGGCGATTCGTGCTGGCTGCCGGTTGTTTTTTGGGTATCCGATTACACCGCAGACCGAAGTGTCCGCCTATATGTCCAAACGGATGCCACAGGTGGACGGTCTGTTCTTACAGGCGGAAAGTGAAGTTGCGGCAATTAATATGGTCTATGGGGCGGCAGGCGCAGGTGCGCGTGTGATGACGTCTTCTTCCAGTCCGGGAATTAGTTTGAAGCAAGAAGGAATTTCCTACATTGCAGCGTCTGACTTGCCCTGTCTGGTTGTGAATATTGTACGCGGCGGCCCGGGCCTGGGCGGTATCCAGCCGGCGCAGTCAGACTATTTTCAGGCGGTCAAGGGTGGCGGACATGGAGATTATCATTTGGTAGTACTTGCCCCGGCATCTGTGCAGGAATTGGTCGATTTGACGGCAGAAGCCTTTGATATTGGGGATATGTACCGTGTGCCTGTCATGATTATGGGAGACGGTATGCTGGGACAGATGATGGAACCGATTACGTTCAGTGAACCGAAAAAACGGCAGCTGCCGGAGAAAACATGGGCAACAACAGGAACTGCGATGCAGCGCAAAAAGAATGTCGTTAACTCTCTGTACCTGACGCCGGAGGAATTAGAAAATCTTAATAATAAACGCGCGAAACGTTATGCGGCGATTGAAGAAAATGAAGTGAAGGCGGAGCTTCAGCAGGTGGAGGACGCTGATTTGGTGCTGGTGGCATATGGTGTCATTGCCAGAATTGCAAAGACGGCTGTCGCGATTGCCAGAGAAAAAGGTATGAAGGTTGGACTGATTCGCCCCATAACCCTGTGGCCGTTTCCCAAGAAGGAAATTGCAAATGCTGCCAAAACAGCGAAATGCTTCCTGACGGTGGAAATGAGCCAGGGGCAAATGGTAGAGGATGTACGCCTGGCTGTAAATGGAGCAAAACCTGTCCACTTCTATGGACGGAACGGTGGTATTGTGCCTACGCCGGATGAACTTGTGAACGAAATGGAAAAATTGCTGGGAGGTGCGAATAAGTGAAAAAAGTATTTGAGCGACCTCATGCACTGTCCGATGTCACACTGCACTATTGTCCGGGCTGCACACATGGGATTGTGCATCGTTTGGTGGCGGAGGCGATTGATGAACTTGGCATTGAAGGGAAGACGGTTGGTGTGGCGTCTGTTGGCTGCAGTGTGTTTTCCTATAATTATTTTGAATGTGATATGCAGGAGGCAGCACATGGACGTGCGCCTGCTGTGGCAACGGGTGTGAAGCGTGCGCTGAAAGATAAAATCGTGTTTACCTATCAAGGAGATGGTGACCTTGCGGCGATTGGGACGGCGGAAACGGTTCATGCAGCAACGCGTGGTGAAAACATCACAGTCATTTTTATTAATAATACGACCTACGGAATGACAGGCGGACAGATGGCGCCTACCACTTTGGTGGGACAGGTGACACAGACCACGCCGTATGGGCGGAAAACAGAAACGCAGGGATACCCTATTAATATGTCGGAGATGTTGGCGACGCTGGAAGGAACGGCTTATATTGAACGAGTGGCGGCTGATAGCGTGCAGCATATCCGTGCAGCGAAAAGAGCGATTAAAAAAGCATTTGAAACTCAGATGGCGGGTAAGGGATTTTCCATGGTGGAAGTACTTTCCACCTGTCCGACCAACTGGGGGTTGTCTCCGGCAGAAAGTATGCAGTGGCTGCGCGACAACATGATTCCACAGTATCCATTGGGCGTATTCAAGGATAAAGAGTGAGGAGGAGAGAAAAGTGGGGATGACACAAATTATTTTGGCCGGATTCGGCGGACAGGGAATTCTGTTTGCAGGAAAGCAGCTTGCATATGCAGGAATGCTGACTGGCAAAGAGGTCTCATGGCTCCCATCTTACGGTCCTGAAATGCGCGGTGGGACGGCAAACTGCCACGTAATTTTATCAGATAAGGCAATCGCGGCGCCCATGATTCAATCACCGGATATCTTAATTGCGCTGAACTTGCCGTCTTTGGAAAAATTTGAGCGGGCAGTGAAACCCGGCGGTAAAATTTTTTATGACAGTTCGCTCATTGACCGAGCGCCTGAAAACAGCACAGCCGAGGTGTTTGCAGTTCCGACGACGACAATCGCGGCGTCTTTTGGTGCAGATAATCTGGCAAATATCGTCATGTTGGGAA
>CBCTHD010000192.1:0-5309 GCA_965146615.1 uncultured Clostridia bacterium | reverse complement strand
AGCTTCGTTCAGGCAGTTCATGGAATTGGCGGTGAACATACCGGAGCAGGAACCGCAGCCCGGGCAAGCCTTGTTTTCCAAATCCGCCAGCTCCGCTTCCTCCATCATGCCCGCGCGCACTGCCGCACTGCCTTCAAACAAACTGTTTAAATCCAGTGCTTTTCCGTTTTTATTCAAACTCATCATCGCACCGCCGCTAATCACAATTGCCGGAATATCCAGCCGCGCCGCCGCCATAATCATACCGGGCACAATTTTGTCGCAGTTTGGTATCAGTACCAAGCCGTCAAATGCGTGTGCTCTTGCCATGCTTTCAATACTGTCTGCAATCAATTCGCGGGACGCCAGGGAATATTTCATGCCTTCGTGTCCCATAGCGATTCCATCGCAAACGCCAATAACGCCAAATTCCGCTGGCGTCCCACCCGCCATCAAAATACCTTCCTTCACCGCAGAAGCAATCTGGTTTAGATGGATATGTCCCGGAATAATTTCACTGAACGCATTGGCAATCCCTATAATCGGACGCCGCAGCTGTTCATCTGTATATCCCATTGCTTTGAACAGACCGCGGTGTGCCGCCTTGTCCAGCCCCTTCTTTACAATATCACTTCTCATGACCTCATATCCTTCCTTTATCTAAAATTATAATTTACACTTTCTTTTCGCAAAATCGCTCTTTTTTTATTATAACACACTCGTCCGCCAGAATCAATTCTAATTTTCCGCAAATTTTTTCTCTTTCCACCTCCTTCTTGCAAAATTCCACTATCTATGTTATAATGATGGTAAATAGAACTCGTAGTTTTATTTTACTTAACTTTTATGGCAAAAGGAGAATGACCGTGTTATCTACTATATATTCCAGCGGTGTACAGGGCATTGACGGTTATATTGTAGAGGTGGAAGGAACGGTTTCGAGTGGGCTTCCCGCTTTTGAAATCGTTGGGCTTCCCGACGCCGCAGTGAAAGAATCCAAAGAACGGGTGCGGGCTGCCATTGAAAGCATTGGCTGTGATTTCCCCATGCGCCGCGTCACAATGAATCTGGCACCCGGTAATATCAAAAAAGAGGGGCCTGGCTTTGACCTGCCCATTGCCGTTTCCGTTCTGGTCGCCTCGGAACAGCTCAAGGCGCAGCATGTGGAAGACTATTTGTTTTTGGGAGAACTGTCCCTGGGCGGAGAATTGCGTCCCATCAGCGGCGTTCTTCCCATGGTGATGAGCGCTGCGCGTGCGGGCATTCGCAAAATTATTCTGCCGCGCGCCAATGCTAAAGAAGCCGCCATTTTACAAGATGTGGAGGTATACGGCGCGGAAACGCTGCATGACGTGATTTGCCACTTGGCGGAACAACTGCCCATGCAGCCGGAAACGCTAAACTTGGAGGAGGTATTCCGGCAGGACAACCTGTATCAATATGATTTTGCCGATGTCAAAGGACAGCTTGAAGTGAAACGTGCCTTAGAAATTGCAGCGGCGGGCGGGCACAATTCCATCATGATCGGTACGCCGGGCAGCGGAAAAACCATGCTGGCGGCGCGTATCCCCTCTATTTTACCTGAAATGACGTTGGACGAAGCGCTGGAAGTGACGAAAATTCATTCCATTGCAGGACTGATTCCGGGCGGCACCTCCCTCGTAACGAACCGTCCATTCCGGTCGCCTCATCATACCGTTTCCACTGCCAGCCTGGTGGGCGGTGGTCGTATTCCGCGCCCCGGTGAGGTCAGCCTGGCGCACAACGGCGTGCTGTTCTTAGACGAGCTTCCGGAGTTTCGAAAAGATGCGCTGGAGATTTTGCGTCAGCCGCTGGAAGACCGAAAAGTCTCCATTTCCCGCGTATCCGCTTCGGTGACATACCCCTGCAGCTTTATGTTGGTCGCCGCCATGAATCCCTGCAACTGCGGGTATTTCGGAGACCCATCACGCCATTGCACCTGCAGCGAAACGCAAATACAGCGGTACATGGGAAAAATCAGCGGCCCGCTCATGGATCGAATTGATTTACATATCAATGTGATGCCTGTGAAATATGCACAGCTATCCGATACTACCCAAGCGGAAAGCTCCGCCGCTATCCGCGCGCGTGTCAACCGTGCACGGGAACGGCAGCGCCAGCGGTATCAGTCCATCGGTGTAAATTGTAACGCAAATTTGAGTACAACACAAATTAAAGCGTTTTGCCCGTTGGACAAGGAATCCTCCACCCTGCTGGAGCAGGCGTTCCAGACACTGGGACTTTCCGCGCGCGCCTATACACGGATTATCAAGGTGGCGCGCACCATTGCAGACTTGGAAGACTTGCCTGACATCAACGTTTCCCACATCGCGGAAGCCATCCAATACCGCAGCTTGGATCGGAAACGCCGGTATTAAAAAAGAGAAAGGAGATTTCTCCATGAAAAAGTTATGTTGTACCTGCGCAGCGCTGCTCTGCATTGCTACCACCATCGTATTTGCAGCGGAAACCATGTATCAATCGAAAACCAACGCCGTGCAGATAGGCGCAGAGGTGCTCCAATTTGAAAACGATTTGTATAACATCAACGACAAAACGTATGTGCCTGTACGGGAGTTGGCTGACTATTTAAAAATTCCAATCGACTGGGACAGCAACAGTGAGATGGTTTCTTTGGACACCAATCACAAACAGGTTCACGTTCCGGAAAAAACGGAATATAAGCCCGAAGGCGTGATCCCCGACGAAGAAACGGCGTATCAGGTCGGTAAAATTATATTGGAAACCTATGCCGGAAAATCCTTGGAATATGAAACCGATGAAAAAGTATATTATCTTGCAGTTCGATATCAGGAAGAATTTAATTCATGGTATATTGAACAAACCTTTGACTATAAAGATGGACGCGGCTGGGGCGCTGTTGGAATTTATGTGCCAGCCGTGATACTAAATAAAAATACCGGAGAGGTAGTAAGTATCAATACATATTCTGAACTCGATTAGTTAAGCACACGATAGCAAAAACCGGATTTTCTTGATACAGTTTGCACTAAAACAGATGGGGCTGTCGGCCGTTCCTTTCCTTGAACGCGCTTTCAGCCCCCTTTTTTAAATACGTGCCACACTTCCGATAATGGCTTCTTTGATGTCCTGCACATGGTGATAGTCCTGAATAAAGCCATTAAACACCTCGTCCGGCAGGACAAAAATGCCGTAATCACAATCAAACAGATAAAAATTGCTGCCGCTTCTGGCACAGGACGCTGTGTGTACGCGCCCGCTGTGACACCGGTACACCAGCATTGCAAGCTGCATCGGGTTTGCCGGATTAAATACCATGCTGCCGCTCACCACGCTCCGAATGCCGCCCGTCATTCCCGCGTATCCTGCCGATTCCGCCACATGGTGCGGGTCAATTGCAGCGGTATGCTGTGCACTAACCAACATTTGATACAACCTTCCAAGCGCTGCGGTCATACAGTTGTCATACTTATTTTGAATCAACGCTTCCCATGTCTCCTGTTGGTCCAATAATTGACTGCGAATGAATGGAAGTTTGATTTCCAAATTATCAAGCGCGGTAAGCGGCGTTTCCATTCTGCCGCTGAGCGTCGTCACCTGCACCGAATACGCTGCCGTCACCGCTAAGCATATACCTTCCCCCACTTGTTCAGGCTTCACGCCCAGATAAGATGCCAGTTTTCCTTTTCCGAAACGGCGTCCGGTTTCCAAATACTGCTCCACTCCTGCCATGATATCCTCCTCCTGCCTGCAGCTGTACGATTCCGATTTGCCGCAGTTTACTCTTACTACCAGTTTATGGTACAAACCTTATCATTATGATTAAAATGGCAGGAAACCTTTCTCTTTTCCAAAAAAAATGCCCGCCGCCGTTTTTCGGCAACAGGCATTTCTGCTGGGTACAATACAATTATACTATGTACTTAATATCCCATTTTATCCGTCAGGGAATCGTCCTGTTCAATCCACTGGGAGACGGGAATTTCACGGAAAGTATCCTCCGTGTCGCGAATGATAACGGTCGCAATCCCCGCATTCACCACCAGCCGCTTACACATTGCACAGGAGCTGGAGTTTTCTATCAAATTTCCGTTGCTTTCCCGCCCCACCAAATAAAGTACAGCGCCTATCATATCCCGCCGCGCCGCGCTGATGATGGCATTGGCCTCCGCATGAACTGACCGGCACATCTCATAGCGCTCTCCGCGCGGAATTTGCAGCTTGTCCCTCATGCAGTATCCCAGTTCATTACAATTTTTTCTTCCCCGCGGCGCCCCATTGTATCCGGTGGCAATGATTTCATCATTTTTCACAATAATTGCGCCGTAACTGCGCCGCAGACAAGTGCTTCTGTTGCGTACCGCGTCCGCAATGTCCAAATAGTAATTATGTTTGTCTCTGCGCTGCACACGTCATCCCTGCCTTTTCATTTTTTTAGCTCGTTTGACCTTTTTGTCGTCTCTTTAGGTCTATTGTATCACAAAATCTTACATTCTTCAACAGACAATTATAAAACTTTCCCATTCTCTATGTGCAGCAACATTTAGCGAAATTTCTCACACAGTCTGATATTGACAAATGCGCTTCTTTGCGTTACTCTTAAAGGAGAGAATTGCCGGAAGGAGAAGATCGGTTTGCAATCATTCCAAATCCAAAAAAATGACAGCGGACAACGGCTGGACAAGTTTTTAAGCAAGCTATGTCCCACACTGCCCACACCGCTTCTTTATAAATATATCCGAAAAAAACGCATTAAAGTCAACCGCCATAAACCGGAAATATCCTACCGTCTGGCGGAAGGGGATATTGTTGACCTCTACATTAATGACGAATTTTTCGTGTCCGCACAGCCTCATCCGTCGTTTATGGACGCAACGCCATCGTTTTCCATTGTTTACGAAGACGAGCATTTGCTGCTGGTGGACAAGCCGCCCGGCGTAGCGGTGCATACGGATATTCATGCCAAAAACAACACCCTCGTCGAACAAGTGCAGCAGTATCTCTATCAAATCGGCAGCTACCACCCGGAACAGGAATTGTCGTTTGCTCCCGCTTTATGCAACCGCTTGGACCGCGGCACCGGCGGTATTGTAATAGCGGCAAAAAATGCCGCGGCGCTGCGGGAGATGAACGCTCTCATTCGGCAGAGAAATATTGAGAAACAATATTTGTGCGCGGTTTCCGGCAGACCAACGCCGGCTCAGGGCATACTGTGCCATTATCTGCTCAAAGACCACGACAAAAATCGCGTCACGGTACTATCGGAACCTGCACCCGGCGCAAAAAAATCACAGACTGCCTACCGGACGCTATGTCATGAAAACGGG
>CBCTHD010000191.1:0-5330 GCA_965146615.1 uncultured Clostridia bacterium | reverse complement strand
TTATTAGAGGATGAGTGTTTACAGCTTCCGCCACCCGCGCCGGACGCAAATAAGGGCAGTATGGGCCGGGTATGCATTGTGGCGGGCAGCACTGGAATGACGGGCGCGGCATGTCTGGCGGCAGAGGCGGCGCTGCGGACGGGAGCAGGACTCATTCGCGTTGCAGTTCCGCGGAATTTGAATGTGATTTTAGAGGTGAAATTAACGGAACAAATGACGGTTCCGCTCCCGGCAGATGGATGGCTGGACGAAAGCTGTTTCGATACGATCCGGCGACAGTGCGCGCAGTCGGAGGTATTGTTGATTGGACCGGGACTGGGACGTGCTCCGGAGACGGAACGAGCTGTGCAGCAGTTGGTACGGGAAACAGAAATTCCGATGATTATTGATGCGGATGGCATAAATGCGGTCAGCCGGAATATAAATATATTACAAGAAAAACAGACGCCTGTGATAGTAACGCCCCATCCGGGCGAATTTGCAAGGCTTACAGGTATGTCGGTGGCGGAAATTCAACAGAACCGGCTTCAATTGGCGCGTGAGTTTGCGGTGCAATATGGTGTTGCTTTGGTTCTCAAGGGGGCGAAAACCATCATTGCGCAGCCTGACGGAATCGCATATATAAATCCGACGGGAAATCCCGGTATGGCGACAGGTGGCAGCGGTGACGTACTGGCGGGCATTATTGCGGCGCTAGAGGCGCGCGGCGTGGCAAACAGCGCTGCGGTTGGAACGTTTCTGCATGGTATGGCAGGCGATCGCGCGGCAGCGGAGTTGGGAACAGCTTCGATGACGCCGACTGACATAATCCACCATTTATCCGACTGTTTGTAAGCGGGAAAGGATTGCTGGAGATTGATGCGAAAAGCAGTATGTGTATCGTTACTAATGATAATGCTGGCTTTCAGCGGATGCTCAAACATTAAGATAAGCTATGATGTGTATGAACGGCTGTATCAGGCGTATAACAGCATGTCCTCTTATGAGGCGGAAGTGGAAGTCACATCATTTTCCAACCATTCCCAAAATATTTATGTGGCAAAGCAGTATTTCAAAGAACCGGATAAAATGCGCAGTGATGTCATTTCCCCGCAGGCTGTAGAAGGTGTGCAGACGGTAATCAATGGCGAACGCGCACAGATTTTGCAGCCGGGAAGCGGTGGAAATTTGACGTTGGCGGAGTTAAAGAATGGGGATTCTAATTTTCTGTTTTTGAACACATTTTTCTCCCTTTACTATAAATCGGAGAGTACCTCTGTCAGTGTGAGTAACACGGAGGATGGAGAGATGATTGTCATGGAGACAGAAACAGGATTATCCAATCCCTACCGCAACAGCATGCGGCTGAAAATCAGCAGTAAAACGCTGAATCCCATCCAGTTGGATATTCTAGGAAAGGATGGGGAAGTATACATGACGGTTGTGTATAAATCGTTCACACCAAATCAACCATTGGAAGACAGTTTGTTTGAAATCAAGGAGTAATAAGGGACATGGAAACGCAAATGATAACAAAAGGAAAAAGAACATGGGCAGAAATAGATTTGGATGCAGCGGTATATAATATGAAACAAATTCGTGCGATTACAGATGCCAAGATTTTGGCGGTGGTTAAAGCAGACGGATATGGACATGGCTGTATCAATATGGCGAAAACTGCTCTGGCATGTGGAGCGACATATTTGGGTGTTGCTTGTATGGACGAAGCGCGGCAACTGCGTCAGCATGGAATTTCGGCACCTATTTTGATTTTGGGATATACGGAACGGGATGATTTGCCGGAAACGGTACAGTATGACGTGACGACGGCAGTCTACTCTTATGATACTGCACAAGCGCTCAACCGTGCTGCGCAGACGCAGGGAAAAACGGCTAAAGTTCATCTGAAAATAGATACTGGAATGAATCGTATCGGACTTATGGCGGAACGGGAAGCGGCTGTCGAAGAGGCGGTAAAAATCGCGTCTCTGCCATGGCTGGAAGTAGAAGGGATTTTTAGCCATTTTTCCTGTTCCGACGAACCGAAAAATCCATATACCAAGCAGCAATTTGAACGATTTATAGCATTTTGCAACAAGTTGGAAGCGCATGGAATCCGTCCCAAGCTGCGGCATATTTGTAACAGTGCGGCAACTGTTTTATACCCGGAAATGCATTTGGATATGGTGCGCCCCGGCATTATTCTATATGGATCTTATCCCTCGGACGAGGTGCGTCGGGAGGGATTTTCTCTGCGTCCGGTAATGAGTGTGAAAGCGCATGTGACGCGGGTGGAAACCGTAAAAAAAGGCAGTATCATCAGCTACGGCGGTATTTTTGAAGCAGAACAGGATATGAAGATTGCGACAGTTCCGATTGGATATGCAGATGGGTATGCACGGATATTATCCGGCAAAGCGTATATGATAGCGGGCGGGGAATTCGCGCCAATTGTTGGAAGAATTTGTATGGATCAATGTATGATTCGCCTTTCAGAAGGGAATACTGTAAATGTGGAGGATGAAGTGGTCATCATTGGCAATCAAGGCGGTTTGTCGGTTCAGGCAGAGCAGCTTGCACAGCAGATGGGGTCGATCTCTTATGAGCTGTTTTGCATGATTGGCAAACGTGTTCCCAGAATTTATTTGAAAGGAGGAAATATATGTGACGTGGTCCGGTTTTTGGCGTGAAAAGTCAGCGGAATTGGTGTAAATTGTATTTGCAATTTACATAAGGATATGGTATACTATATACGGGCGATAAGTTGGAGGATAAAATACAGGCTGAGGTGGAGCGGACAGTATTTGAAAACTTTTATCAGACCGTATTGTAAAATAATAGGATACAATTTCAAATACAAGCATATACTATAAAGGAAGCACCCGCAAAGTCCGAAGGTTTGGTATTTTATTCAAGCTAAAATATCCATTGTGTAAAGTATGGAGCGAGGGGGCGTAATGATTGCCGCAATTAAAAAAAATTTTGATCACCCTTCCGAATACTCTGCTTGAAGAAGTAGATGCGCTGGCATTGCAGGAAAATACAAACCGTAGCGAATTTATTCGGGAAGCTATGAAATATTATATTAAATACAAGAAGAATTTAGAGATTAAGGAAAGATTAAAAAAGGGGTATCAGGAAATGGGCGAGATGAATCTCGCTATTGCCGAAATGTGTTTTGAAGCCGATAACAAACAATTAGACGGGTATGAGGAAAAATTGGCGGAGTGTGAATAATTGTGATAGTTAAAAGAGGAGATATCTATTATGCAGATCTCAGTCCTGTTATAGGTTCAGAACAAGGAGGCGTTCGTCCGGTCCTGATTGTGCAAAATGATGTGGGAAATAAATACAGCCCGACAATCATCGCGGCTGCTATAACATCACAGATTAATAAGGCAAAACTTCCGACGCATATTGAAATCAGCGCGGAAGAATATGGTCTTACCAAAGATTCAGTTATTCTGCTGGAGCAGATTCGCACAATTGACAAACGGCGTCTCAGAGAAAAAATCGGTCATTTAGATGAAACCTTGATGGAACTAGTCAACGAGGCAATTAATATCAGTTTTGGTTTAAATGATTAAAGGGAACAAATAGACAAAAAGGAACTACTTTAAAGGGGGCAAAACAAATGAAGAAATCGTTTTTTGCAGGAATGGTCTTATCCTTGGCTATTATGGTAATATTTGCGGTGGTAGTACTTGCCGCGCCGGGTTCAGAGGAAGATCCGGTGGTATCTGTTAGTTATTTGGAAAATATTTTTATGGGAAAAGTGCAAAGCTACATAGACCAGAAAGCTGTACCGCAGTATGAAGTCGTGTCGCTGCAAGAGGGACAAACCCTGACAGCACAGAAAGGGACAGAAATGATTTTGAGAATGGGTTCGGCTACGGTCATAGCATCTCAAAAAGGTGGACTTTCTGACGTGACTGGCGGGACGGATATTGCTAACGGCGGAGAAATGCCGGCCAACCATTTGCTGATTGCGCCGCTCGATGACGGGCGTGGTTTGAGAGCGACCGCAGCGGAGGTGCTGGTAATGGTACGTGGCGGTTATACAATTCAATAGTCATAGGAGACTGTAGGACCACTTCTTGCGAGAAGTGGTCTTTTTTTCTGTCAAAACACTTGAAACAAGTAGGCAGCCATGCTATCATAGAAAAAAGAGTGAGAATTCGTTTGATATAGTGATTAGATACCAAGAAAAAAGAGGAAAAAAGATTTGATAAATCTTCCTATGTGTGTTATAATAAACGCAGAAGAAAGTTTTTTTGCTTTTTACGGCAAAAAACTATGTAAAATCAAAAAGAAGGCATGAGCCGAAAATGCTAAAAATACAGGGTGTTTTAGCTGGATATAGAATACACATACGAGCGAAAAGGATTTAATACATAAATTTTAGACTATAGGAGGTTTTTCTGGATGTCAACACAGCTACTTTTGCCGGAGGGATACCGATCTTCTCTTAGCTTGCGGGACACGGAATCTGCAATTAAACTAATTAAAGATTATTTTGAAGCGCAAATTGCCGGTGCATTACGGTTGCAGCGCGTGTCTGCACCGTTGTTTGTGCGACCGGAGAGCGGGCTCAATGATAATTTGAACGGAAGGGAACGTCCTGTCTCGTTTGATATACCGTGTGTGGGAAGTGAAGTGGAAATCGTTCATTCGTTGGCAAAATGGAAACGCATGGCGCTGAAACGATATGGCTTTGAAACAGGACGAGGATTGTATACGGACATGAACGCAATTCGGCGAGAGGAAGAAACCGACAATTTACATTCTATATATGTGGATCAGTGGGATTGGGAAAAAGTCATTGAAAAGTCTCAGCGCAATCTGGATACATTAAAAACAACGGTAGAAACAATTTATGGCGTGATGCGTAAAACACAGCAATATGTCTGTGACCGCTATCCTTCTGTGAAGAACCGTATGCCAGAGCATATTACCTTTATAACGGCACAGGAGTTAGAGGACCGGTATCCGGAACTGTCTCCAAAAGAACGGGAAAATAAAGCGGCCAAGGAATATGGCGCCATTTTTGTTATTGGCATTGGTGATAAACTAAAATCGGGGGAAAAGCACGATGGACGTGCGCCGGATTATGATGATTGGACACTAAATGGGGATATTTTATGCTGGTTTCCGCTGTTGGATTGTGCGTTTGAATTGTCTTCCATGGGCATTCGTGTGGATGAGGAATCGCTGCGTACGCAATTGGAAAAGGCGGGCTGTCAAGAACGAAGTAAATTGGATTTCCATAAACAATTGCTGGAAGGAAAACTGCCATATACCATTGGCGGAGGAATTGGACAGTCGCGCTTATGCATGTTTATGTTGTCAAA
>CBCTHD010000190.1:0-5346 GCA_965146615.1 uncultured Clostridia bacterium | reverse complement strand
CCTAGGCTGATTATTCTTGACGAACCGACGAATGGACTCGACCCGGCGGGAATTCAGGAAATGCGCGAGCTAATCTGCGCACTGCCGGAACAATATGGAATGACGGTGATCGTCTCAAGCCATCTGCTTTCGGAAATAGACCAGATGGCAGAAGATGTAGGAATTATTGCGAACGGAAAGCTGATGTATCAAGGACCGCTTCATCTGCTTCATGAAACAGATGAAAACAAAAATTTAGAAGAAATCTTTTTGGATTTGACCGGAAAGGAGTCGAGCTTATGATACGGCTGCTTCTGTGTGAATATAAAAAGACAAGAGGGCGCTATATTTTTCTGACAGCGCTTACCATAACCGCTGTACAGATAGCTTGGGCGCTGTACGGAAAATACACGGAAGAGGTTATAAGGCTCGGCTGGATGCTGTTTCTGTATCAGCTTCCGATGGTCAACGCCATATTTATGCCCCTGCTTTCCATCATTGTTTCTTCACGCCTATGTGATATAGAACATAAGGGTGCAATGATAAAACAACTGTCGGTTATTGAAGAAAAAGGAAAACTCTATGATGCTAAATTAATTTACGGTCTCTGCATCGTACTGTTTTGTAATGTAATAAGCTGGTGTGCTACCGTCGTTTGCGGATATGTGAAAGGTTTCGAAGGAGCGCTGCCGGTGAAGTTGTATCTGCTTTATTTGTTGTTTACCATTGTACCAACGGTTGCAGTTTATATTTTTCAGCATACGCTATCATTGCTTTTCCAAAACCAAGCGGTAACTTTCTTTGCTGGCATTATCGGAACGTTTTGTGGACTGTTTTCCATGTTTCTGCCACAGCTTCCAGCGCTGCGCAGATTATTTTTATGGGGATATTATGGCGTGCTGCAATTTGTAGGGCTGTTCGGGTGGACAAAAGAAACACGGTATGAAACTGCATATTTAGCGGTTATGGATATTGACTGGCTGTCTTTGGGTATTTTGATTCTTGCAAGTACCGTGATGTATATCGTTGGAAAAAAACTATTTTGTAGAAGCGAGGTTTGAAGTATGATGCTATTAAAGCTCTTAAAAGTCGAAAGAATAAAATTAAAACGTTCTCCTGTATGGTTGGCATTTTTCATTATGCCAATCATTCCGGCGCTTTTGGGGACATTGAATTATCAAAATAACCTGGGGGTGTTGGAAAATGAATGGTATAGCTTGTGGACGCAGCACACGCTTTTTACCTGCTATTTCTTTTTGCCCATAATGGTTGGGGTGTATTGTGCTTATATTATGAGAATGGAACACGCAAACCATAACTGGAATAAACTATTGACGATGCCTGTCAACCGGGCAATGATTTTTATCTCTAAATTACTTACGGTTTCCTGCGTAATTTTACTCAGTGAACTATGGATAGGCGTGCTGTTCGTTCTGTCAGGTAAGCTGGTCGGGTTAACGGCAGCACCGCCTATATCATCCATTGTGATATGGTGCCTGTTCGGAACGCTTGGCGGCATGGTAATGGCGGCTATGCAGCTGTTGCTATCGCTGCAACTGAAAAGTTTTGCGCTGCCGGTGGGAATTGCTTTTGCAGGAGGGCTTTCAGGGCTTGTTTTTCTCGCAAAAAACGTTGGTCATATATGGCCTTATTCGCTTATGGCATACGGAATGAACTCTAACGCACCGCAAAAGATGCTGGAAAGCGGGTATGGCGCGTTTGTTATTGTCTGTGTTCTGTATCTTGCTGTGTTTACTGTTGCCGGCAGTATCATAATGACGAAAAGAGACGTTTAAAACAGAAAGCGGCATGGCCTTTGTGTCATGCTGCCTTCCGGCAGTTTATTGCTCCGGAGACAACCAATCATGGAAATGCAGCAGATCGGCGGGGAAAATATCCAATGTCTCGCTAATCTTAAAGAGGGTGTCTAAAGACATTCCTTTAAAAACGTTTGGTGCTTCGATTTGACCAATAAAACTGGTCTCACAATCCAACTTTTCAGCCAGTTCCGCCTGAGTTAAGCCTTTTAGGCGGCGGTAGTAGGCAACATTGCGACCAAGTTGTACATAGTATTTCGTATATCTGGTCAGCATGGCATTCATCCTTCCTTTTCTTTGGTGAAGTTCTATTCTGTCGTGGAATTTATAGGTATAAAATAATACGGAAATTATGTAGAATAAAATGCAGTTGTGTGTTGAGGCGTTGTTGCAGTAATAAGAACTGACAGTGCATATGAAATCACTATTATTATACTAAAGGCGCGTAAAAAATACAAGCATTTTGTGCATAAAAATTGCAGTTTAGCAAAAAACAATGCTTAAGAATTATATTCATAAAAAATAAAGAATCCTGTTTAAGGTAGAAACCTGTATGAATTTTGCAGGAAATCGTAAAATAGAATTAAAGAAAAAGGGTTGATTTTTTTTGGAAAGTATAGTATAATAAAAAGACATTGAAAAAATGTATTTGAGCGCAGGAACGTTTGATAGAATTCCTGCGTTGAAATAAGCCGTACTAGCTGGGGCGGTAGCGGTGCCCTGTACTTGCAATCCGCTATAGCAAGAGCGAATTCCTTTTAGAGGGCTATTTTTTGTGTTGTCGGGCAAAGATTTGCGGTGTTGATGGTCGGGTCTTGCGCAATGTGAAGCTGTGAACCTCGTCAGGCGGGGAACCGAGCAGCGATAAGCAGTCTTTCACATGTGCCGTAAGAGTGCCTGGCCGGAGCTTGCTGTCTTTGTTACGGGCACAGGGATAGTTCGACGAGAGGTGTGCGGCTTTTTTATTTATAAAGAATGAAACCCGGCCGGGCTTAGAAGGAAGGCGGCGGATATGGCTTACCAGGCATTATACAGAAAATTTAGACCGACAACATTTGACGATATTGTCGGACAAAAACATATTACGCAAACACTGAAAAATGAAATATTGTTGGGCAGAATTGGTCATGCTTATTTGTTTACGGGTATCCGCGGAACAGGGAAGACCACGACGGCGAAAGTATTCTCCCGCGCGATTAACTGTCTACACAACGTAGATGGCAATCCCTGCAATGAGTGTGAGATTTGTAAGGGTATTTTGGACGGCAGTATTCTGGACGTGGTGGAGATGGACGCTGCCAGTAACAACGGTGTGGAAGATATTCGTGAAATTCGCGAAGAAGTTATGTATACCGCTGCTTCCGCAAAATATAAAATTTACATCATAGACGAGGTGCATATGCTCTCTACGGGAGCGTTTAATGCACTGCTGAAAACATTAGAGGAGCCGCCTGAACACGCGGTATTTATCCTTGCGACAACAGATGTACACAAACTTCCCGAAACCATCTTGTCGCGATGCCAGCGGTTTGATTTTCGACGAATTACCATGGAGGATGTGAAAGAACGGCTTCGAGAAATCGCTCAGGCAGACGGCGCCCAAGTAGAGGAAGAAGCGCTTGGTGTGATTGCACAGCTTTCAGAAGGATCTATGCGTGACGCTATCAGTACGCTGGACCGGTGTCTGGCATTTGGAAAGGAACTGGTGACATACCAAAATGTAATAGATATTCTGGGGATTGCGGGCATTGAGGCGAGTTGCCGCATGATACAGCATCTTGGAAAAGCGGACGTAGCAGGGGCGCTGCACTTGCTGGACGAGGTGTTGTCCAAAGGAAAATCCATTACGCAAGTGGCGGATGGGTTGCTGGATGCGTTGCGTAATGTACTGGTTTGCAAGATGACACGGGGCGCAGAAGCGGCAGTACCGGTGGATAGCAGTCACATGGAATTGCTGAAAGAAACGGCGGAAGGCATTGCTGAAGAACAGCTGATTCACTGTGTGTCTGTTTTAACGCAAACGGGACAATCCATACGGTTCAGCGCCAATCCGCGAATTTTATTGGAACTGGCATTTGCCAAAATGGGGCTGCCGCAATATGACCAGTCACAGGAAGCGTTGGTCAGCCGGGTTGCACAGTTGGAGCAAAAGCTGGAACAAGGCGTTCCGGTTGCCGCAGCTGTGGCAGATACACAAAAAAAAGCACAGAAGGCTGCACCCGCAGCAGCACCCAAAAAAGTGGTATATGCCGGACCCATGCATGATAAATGGAAAGAGATTGTGGGCGTCATTAAGCAAACACACAAGGGACTGGGCGCGGCACTTGGTCTTGCCAAAGCGGCAGACGACGCGGATGACTTGGTGATTCTACTGGACAAGGAAGACAATTTTGGGTTGGGCGCCATGTTTCTCAAGGACGAGTACCAGAAAATTTTGAGCGATGCGGTGGAACAGGTGTGCGGACGGCGTCCGCGTATGATTAAAACGGAACGGGAATTTGTTTTGGAGGAAAGTGACCAGGCGCTGCGCAAAAAAGCGGAGCAAAAGGGCATAGAAATACAATAATGTGGCGCGCGGCTGCGGGCTGCTAAAAAGGTGAAAGGAGTTTATCATATGGGAAAAGGAAAATTTAATGGGTTTCCGGGTGGCGGAAATATGAACAACATGCTGCGCCAGGCGCAAAAGATGCAGGCGAACATGGAAAAGATGCAAGAAGAACTGGAAGCAAAAGAGGTAGAAGCAAGCGCGGGCGGCGGTATGGTAACAGTGAAAGTAACCGGCAAAAAGAAATTGACTGAAGTAGTAATTAAGCCGGAAGCGGTGGATCCCGATGATGTCGAAATGCTGCAGGATTTGATTTTGGTAGCGGTTAATGATGCGCTCGCCAAGGTGGATGAAATGACGGAGCAGGAAATGGGGAAAATTACCGGCGGCATTAGTATGCCGGGATTGTTTTAAAGTGCCGAAAGGACAGGAAGACTGTCCTTTTTTTAATGGAGAGGAGGAACAAACCATGTATATTGCACCACTAGACCGCCTGATAACAGAATTTGCAAAACTACCGGGGATTGGGCGCAAATCTGCGGCACGTCTTGCATTTTATGTGTTAAACCAGCCACAATCTACGGCGCAGCAGCTTGCCGATGCGATTTTGCAGGCAAAAGAGCAGATTCATTATTGCAGTATCTGCCAAAACCTGACGGACGAGGATCCCTGTATCATTTGCAGCAGCGAACGGCGTGACCGGTCGGTGATTTGTGCCGTAGAGACCCCGCGTGATGTCATCGCCATTGAAAACACCAAAGAGTATACAGGGTTGTATCATGTGCTGCATGGTGCGATTTCACCTATGGACGATATCGGTCCTGACGACATCAAATTAAAGTAATTGGTGTCGCGCTGCTCAGATGGTGTAAAGGAAGTCATTGCAGCGACAAATCCAACCGTGGAAGGGGAAGCCACAGCTATGTATATGGCGCGTTTGCTCAAACCGCTGGGCATTAAGGTCACAAGAATTGCCCATGGAATCCCGGTAGGGGGAGACCTGGA
>CBCTHD010000189.1:0-5348 GCA_965146615.1 uncultured Clostridia bacterium | reverse complement strand
ATTGACCTCAATGCGAATCGCTTGAAACGTGCGTTTGGCTGGGTGCGGCCCCTGCCTACGGCTCTTAGCCGGAATCGCTTGTTTCACAATTTCACTGAGCTGAAACGTGGTTTCCACAGGCGCCTTTTCCCGCTCTTTGCAAATATTCCTTGCAATGGATGCGGCAAACCGTTCTTCGCCGTAGCGCCGTATCACACTTGCCAGCGCACTTTCGCTATACCCATTGACAACATCATAAGCGCTTTTTTGGTCCTCTTGGTTCATGCGCATGTCCAACGGTGCGTCATGCATATAACTGAACCCACGCGCACCATTGTCCAATTGATAAGACGATACGCCCAAGTCCAACATAGCGCCATCTATGGCGTCAATTTGCAGTTCTGCTAAAATATCTTTGATATCCGCATAATTTCTATGTACCAATGTCACTTGGTTCCGATACTCTTTCAACCGGTTCTGTGCATTTTGCAGCGCGGCTGCATCACGGTCAATTCCAATCAGTCGCCCGTCTCCCATTCGCCGGCATACTTCCAACGCGTGTCCGCATCCTCCCAGCGTCCCGTCCACGTAAACGCCGCCGCTGCGCACCCGGAGCATGTCCACCGTTTCCTTCCACAGCACCGGCACATGGTAAAATTCCATTGCAACGTTCCTTTCCTTCATTTCATTTCACATGCACACAGTTACATGGGAATATCCAGTCCCAGGCTTTCCGCCATTTCCTCCAGGTTAATGTCGTCCTGATCGTTATATGCTTCCCAAACGCCGCTATCCCAAATTTCCAATGTGCTGCCAATGCCAACAATTTTCACTTCCGATTCAATTTTGGCAAACGCGCGCAATTTAGGTGCAATCAGGCAGCGTCCCTGTTTGTCGATTTCACATTCGACGGCACCGCCGAGCAAATAACGCTTCAAATCACGCGTGCTCTTTTTGTTACCGGGGAGTGCTTCCAACTTCATCACGAGTTCGTCCCATTCATCCCGCGTATAAATGTGCAGACAACATTCCACGCCGCGCGTGATAACAAATTCTTTGCCGAGCTTCTCTCGGAATTTTGACGGCATGATGAACCTGCCTTTTTCGTCTACGCCATGTGTATATTCTCCCATAAACATCATTCATCACGCCTCCTTTCAGCTTGTCCATCAAATTGTAATCAAATTTTAATCTTATACTGTCAATTTGGTCTTCCACAGATTCTCCACTTTCCTCCACTTCAAACCACTATATTAGAATTTTACCCTATTTTTCAAAAAAATGCAATACTTTTTACTTAAAAAGTTTCGTTTTTTTCGTACAAAATTGCACAAAATTTCTTTTGACCTCTATTTTTATAGCATTATATGGTTATTTCTGTAATATACTAGTTGTTTTTAACACGTATTTTATGATTTGTAATGCATTTGAAACATGGTGGTACAAAGTGGAGGGATTTTGCAATCGTTTTTTTACATGATTGTAATATAGATGATAATATTCAATCGCCAAATACTTGCTGTTCAAATTGAAAAGCGTATATGCCCAATACCAAGATAGCGTTATCCCATCGCTGTGTTGTTCGCCAGCCATGGTAAAACTTTTCCCATCAGAAGCTAAATAAGTGCTACAGCCTGACAAATCATACGGCGCGCAAACCGTCCCACATATAAACACTTTGTGTTGAACCATCCCAAATCACATCCATACCGGTTATGAAGAAACTTCTTGATATGGTGCGCATCGAAAGCGAATCGTGCGAAAGACAAAAAAATATGCTTGCGGGGTTGCGCACAACGTCAACTCCACAAGCATAGGGTCTAGCGGGTAGTTACCCTTTCTTTTTCAATTTATTGCGTTTGACGACCTTCAGTCGTGTAAATTCTTCCCGTTCTTTTTCCTCCAGCACGTTGGTGATGTCCGCAACAATGGTTTCATAGCGCGGAATAATGATATTTTTTAGTGCGTTTGCCCGACGCTGCGTCTTTTTGATATTTGTTGCCAAGCGGTATATCGCATTTTCCACCTCCGCCATCTGTTCCGTCAAAATCCGCACGTCGTCAAAATGCCTTTTTGCCTTGTCAAGTTTCATGCTGGTTCCTGTAAATCCATAGGTCGGCTTGGCATATTCCTCATGAATATCCACCTGTGGGATTTCTACTCCCATAACGCTGCGCATTCTAATCTGCATTTCCTGGTGAACCGGCACAGCGCGCGCCAGCTGTTTGACACGCATGATCCCCTCCGTGATATTCGCTTGCTGCAATGCATCATACGCTTCCCGAAAGGTAGAATCAATTTTTTTCTGTAATTCATCTGCTTTGCCCATCAGAGACATCATTTCATTGACCAGAATCGTCCGTTTTTTATCCAGAAGTTCATATCCCTGCACGGACAAACGCAGCGTATTTTTTGCCAGAATTAAATTTCCCTTGGTCGCAAACATCATGGATTCCATGCTTTCCACCACACTTTTCCTTTATCGTTCACTTAGAATCACTTCGCTCAGCGGGCGTTTGGGGACATGCAGCGTACCGGTTTCGTCTTTATAATATTTCACGCTGCCCTGCCACGCTTCTTCTACCGGCTCCTCCGCTTTCATTCCCATTGCCACAACGCCGATTAGCTTTTCTGTTGGTTTCAAACAAAGTAACTCGCTGATTTTCTGAAAGTCAATTGCGCACATCCAGCAGCCACCGACGCCGTCTGCCTCTGCCGAAAGCAGGATATTTTCCATGGCAGCGCCCGCATCCAGTTCATAACCGCTTTTTTTAATATCCAAATCAACAATTTGAGCAATATATGCCGTGGGACGCTCTCCCGGCTGCGGGGTTCCCTCCGGCGCTATATAAGCAGCCCAACGCACATGTTCAAAAATCTGTCTAACCATTTCTGCGGAATGCACAATGACATATTTCAGCGGCTGCAAATTCGCGCCGGACGGCGCAAGTCTCGCCGCGTCTACATAGCCGCGCAGTTGCTCAATGGAAAGCGGCGTCTGCTCATACCGCCGGACAGTCCGCCGATTTTGAATTGCTTGATAAACGTCCATCCTGCTCCCCTCACTCTTTATAATATTTTTCCATCATCTCTTTGCTGATGCGGTCCAGCTCCGACTTGGGCAGCAGTTTCAGCAAATCCCAGCCCATAGACAGTGTTTTTTCAATAGGCCGGTTTTCAAATTTCTTTTGTCCGACAAACTGCTGTTCAAACGCTTTTCCAAACTCTATATACTGTTTATCCGCTTCACTGAGTTCTTCTTCTCCAATAACAGACGCCAACGCACGCGCATCGCTTACTTTGGAATAGGCTGCAAACAACTGGTTGGACAGCTCCGGATGGTCCTCCCTTGTAAATCCTTCTCCAATGCCGTCTTTCATCAGACGAGAAAGGGAGGGCAGCACGGAAACCGGCGGATAAATCCCCTTTAAGTGCAAGGAGCGGTCTAAAACAATCTGTCCCTCTGTGATATATCCTGTCAAGTCAGGAATCGGATGTGTAATATCATCGTTCGGCATGGTCAAAATGGGAATCTGTGTCACAGAGCCTTCCGCGCTGTCAATCATGCCTGCGCGTTCGTAAATGGACGCCAAATCGCTGTATAAATATCCCGGATACCCTTTTCGGGAAGGGATTTCTCCCTTAGAAGAAGAAATTTCACGCAACGCTTCCGCATAGGAGGTCATATCTGTTAAAATGACCAATACATGCATATTATACTGGAACGCCAAAAACTCTGCTGCTGTCAGCGCACAGCGCGGCGTGATAATACGTTCCACGACAGGGTCATTAGATAAATTCATAAACATGACCACGCGCTCTAAGGCACCGCTTTCCTCAAAACTACGTTTAAAATAGTTCGCCACATCATGTTTCACGCCCATTGCTGCGAATACAATTGCAAAATCGTCATTGCTGCCGCCTGCCAGTGTCGCCTGACGTACAATTTGAACCGCCAAATTGTCATGCGGCAAGCCGCTGCCGGAAAAAATCGGCAGTTTCTGTCCGCGAATCAACGTGGACAGCCCGTCAATCGACGAAATCCCAGTCTGAATAAAGTCCCGCGGATAGTTTCGGGAGACAGGATTCATCGGACTGCCGTTGACGTCCAGTTTTGCCTCGGGAAAAACTTCCCCAAATCCATCAATCGGACGCCCCACCCCATCAAATACCCTGCCCAGCATCTCTTTGGAAACTGCCAGTTCCATGGTGTGCCCTGTGAAACGTGAAACAACGTTATTTTCCGACAGTCCCGCACTTCCCTCAAACATTTGGACAACCGCTTTATCTTTAGAAACCGTTACAACCTGCCCCATACGCTTTTCCCCGCTGTCTAGAACAACGTCTACCATTTCATCCAGTGCGACGTTTTGTACACCTTCAATGGCAACAAGCGGTCCGTTAATTTCTTTTAAACCAATATATTCTAATGCCATAAACTTTCATCGCCTCTTTTCAGACCCATCAGGATTGATATTCCTGTCTCAGCCGTTCGCAGACACTATCAACTTCTCTGTCATATTCTTCCAGTTTTTCTATATGATCATTTGTCACATCATATTTGATTGCAATAATTTTTTCAAAAATTCCCGTATCACGCAATCTGGAGATTGGCATGGACAGATCTATCAGTTTTTTTGCCTCATCATACAAATGCAAAATAACCTGCATCATTCTATATTGCTTTTTCAATGGCACATAGGTATCATCTTTATGGAATGCATTCTGCTGCAAATAACCTACGCGGATGACTCGCGCAATTTCCAGCGTCAACCGTTGACTGTCGGGCAGTACGTCGCTGCCAATCAGTTTCACAATTTCCATCAAATCATTTTCTTCCTGCAACAGTTCGATAAATCGTCTACGATACTCAGGAAAATCCTCGCCCACATTCTGTTCATACCATGACTCCAGCTCATCAAAATATTCACTATAACTGGTAATCCAGCCGATGGCGGGATAGTGACGAGAATACGCCAAGGAGCGGTCCAGCGACCAGAAACAACGAATAAACCGTTTTGTGTTCTGGGTAACCGGCTCAGAAAAGTCTCCCCCCTGCGGCGAAACCGCGCCAATTATGGAAACTGACCCCTTGCTGCCATTTAAATTGTCCACCAGTCCTGCACGCTCATAAAACTGCGCCAGCCGTGACGGCAAATAAGCGGGATATCCCTCCTCAGCCGGCATTTCTTCCAACCGCCCGGAAATCTCACGCAGCGCCTCCGCCCAACGAGAAGTGGAGTCCGCCATGATTGCCACGTCATACCCCATATCCCGGTAATATTCAGCAAACGTAATCCCGGTATAAATAGACGCTTCCCGCGCTGCCACCGGCATGTTGGACGTATTGGCAATAATGATGGTGCGCT